>JAKSBD010000347.1 GCA_022361295.1 Bacteroidales bacterium | reverse complement strand
TTTGTTTCGGCTGCTTCACCACCTCTGCCCAACAGACGGCCGTCATCAGATGCAGGTTGGCTTCCGGGTAATGTTTTAAGAGCGCCATTTATATCACCCAATGATCCAGCTGTAGTATATATATCGAGTGGCTCCAAAACAGTGGCTCGTTTCTTATCGCCCGCGCTGAAAGTACCCGCTGTAATGGTAACAGCATTAAGACTGGTAATGCTTTCCTTTAATACAACAGATATTTTGCCCGAGCTTTTATGCACTGCCACTTCTTCGTCTTTGTAACCAATATAGCTGATAAGGAGGGTGGGCTCCTCTTCATTAGTCGTTAATGAAAAATCGCCATTGGTGTCTGTGATAGTTCCGTCATAGGTGCCTTTAATGGTGATGTTGACACCAATCAGAGGACTATCGTCTTTAGCCGTTATTTTTCCATTTATCTCTGTTTGGGCAATAAGACCTGTTTGAATGATAAATATGAACAGAAGGGTTATGGCAACTTTAATTTTCATCGGTGATTGTTTTATTGATGATTCAAAATTGCACGGTTCAGAAGGCATTTAATAATTAAAGAAGATGAGTTGTTGAATGAGGGTGATGAGTTGTAGGATGATGGGTCGTTAGGTTGTTAGGTCGTTAGGTCGATAGGTTGTTAGGTCGATAGGTCGATAGGTTGTTGAACAAATCAACAGTTCGACAATTCAGCAGTTTGACAATTGAGCAGTTCGACAAATCAACAGATCGTTCAACTCTTCAACATATAAACTAATAAACTCTTTCAAATTAAATCGTTATTTTCACGGCTTAATTTAATTAGCATGAAGGATAAAGTCATCATAATAACAGGCGCCTCTTCCGGAATTGGTCTGGCCTGTGCGCGTGAATTTGCTCAAAGGGGAGCAAAGTTGGTTCTTGCTGCTCGCAGTGCCGAGAAGTTGATTGAGATTGAACAGGAATTGAAAAGTAATGGTACTAAAGTCATCTCGGTTAAAACTGATGTGAGCATTGAAGAGCATTGCAAGCATTTGGTAAGTGAAGCGTTAAGAGCTTTTGGACGAATTGATATATTGGTGAATAATGCCGGTATATCTATGCGTGCAGCATTTCAGGATGTTGAGTTAAGCGTGTTGAAGAAGTTGATGGATGTTAACTTTTGGGGAACTGTATATTGTACCAAATATGCTTTACCTTCTTTACTTGAAAGCAAAGGTTCGGTAGTAGGTGTTTCATCTATAGCCGGATTTATTGGTTTACCTGGCCGTACAGGTTATTCTGCATCAAAGTTTGCAATGCATGGCTTCCTGGAGACTATTCGGGTCGAAAACCTGAAGAAAGGTCTTCATGTATTGATTGCCGCTCCGGGTTTTACAGCTTCCAATGTACGAAAGGCTGCATTAACGGCCGATGGTAGCAATCAGGGAGAGACACCGCGGAAGGAAGAAAAGATGATGAGCGCTGAAGAAGTGGCCAGTCATATGGCTAAAGCTATTATTAAACGCAAGCGTACATTAATTCTGACTTTTGTAGAGGGTAAACTGACAGTTTTTCTAAGCAAGTGGTTGCCAAAACTACTGGATAAGTTGAGTTATAACCATATGGCTAAAGAGCCGGATAGTCCAATTAAATAAGGATATATAAACAGTATGCTTTTATAATGGTATGCTGGAACCCCAGCTACCACGCGAAGGGATTCGTCCGGCAGCAGTGGACTAGGGGCGATAGCCCTGTAATCTTCTTAGCAATGAAAAAGCATATAAAAAACAAAAGGGGCGATAGCCCTGACATCTTAATTGTTTAGAATAATTAGATATCAGGGCTAACGCCCCTCCAATTCTCATTTTGTAATAATTACTACGAAGAAAATAGGGCTAACGCCCCTATTAGCTCATTTTTTCACCTCTGGGTTCCCATTTCCATACTCTTCTCAAGTTCCTGCTTAAATATTGCAGGAGTACTTTGGTGTATTTTTATATGCTTACAATCATTAAAGCGCATAAAAGCACTTAACTCTTTGGCTAAGGCACTAGCAAATGCTTCGTATTTTTTAAGGCCGTCTTCCAGCACGATATTTAGAATATGAAACAGGTCTTCTTTACGCTCTGCCTTGCAATCCATGCGTGCAAGCAACTTACCATCCCAAAGAACAGGCAGTGAGAAGTAACCGTATTGCCGTTTGGCTGCAGGCACGTAACACTCCAGCTGGTAGTCAAAATCAAACAACGCTTGCATGCGTTTTCGCTGAATAAGCAGGTTGTCAAATGGCGACAGTATTTTAACCTTGCTGCGTGATAAGGGCTTCTTCAATAGTTCAAGGGAATCAGCCATGGCATAATAGCTTGTTTTACCCACATTAAGCTTCATCAATTCGCCATTTTCAAGCATTTCATTAAGCGTTTGTACAACTATTGGTTTGATATTTTTAAGGAGGTATGTTATTTCAGGAGGCAGCGCTAATCCGTTGGCTTTTAAAAATTGGCTGATTAAAAAGCGGGCATATTCCTTTTCTGAGGGTAAAGATGTGTCTATACCGGTCGGTAATACCCGTTCTGTAAGATCATATACCTTATGGAAGTCTTTGCGAGAGGAAATCATTAAATCGCCTTGCATAAACAGGCTGATCAATGCTCTTTTTATCGGGTGACTGCCCCATCCCGATTTGTTGGAATTGGTTTTTTCAAAATCTCTTGCCATTAACGGGCCTTCTCGCTCAATACGCCTGAGTATTTCGCTCATTATTGACTCATCCCTGTCAAACCAGTGCTTTTGAATACCCTTTGCTAATTCGTGCTTTCTTACCAAACTATATCTATAATCACACATGGGCAGGTAGGCCGCCGCATGAGACCAGTATTCAAATATCTTTTTATCAGCTAGTAATTGGTCAATATGGTCAGGCTGATACTTAGGATTTCGGTTCCATAAGGTATGATGATGCGCACGTTGAATAACAGAAATGGTATCAATTTGAATATAGCCAAGGTGCTCAATAGCCGACAATGTTTTGTTAAGCGCTGTGCCATTTGACTTGGAAGTTGGTATTTGTTGAGATAGCAATACGAGTTTTCGGGCCTGTGTTTTCGAAATGGTTTCGGTTATTGGTGACATCATAATTCGATCAGCAATTAAGTTGTTTTTCAAACATAGTACAGTGTTAGTTTGAAAACAAATATTATCGGTGCAAAAAAGGATATGATTACCAGCTTACTCTTTTCTTTATTCTATGATGAGTCATGATTTTTTTATGATATCGCTAGCTAAGATATAAGCTGGTTGTATAATAACAGTAATAAATAAATGTTAAATAAACAATATGACCAATGTTATTGTATATTCCATTTTATTGATAATGTTAACTAGTTAAGGTTAGTTGTAAATTAAACAATATGTATCCCTTTTACATTTACAAAATGTCTACGGAAGACTACAAAGACCC
>JAKSBD010000634.1 GCA_022361295.1 Bacteroidales bacterium | reverse complement strand
TTGGCGATTTTTACAAAAGAATTAAATCACATGCTTTATGAATAAATTGAAAACAATCTTTGCCACCGCCATAATACTTAGCGGAACACTATTTTTGGCAAAAGCACAAGAACAACCTGCATCTTCGATAAAAGGCCAGAACTGGGAACTTTTACCTGATTTTTCAGATGAGTTTGACAATACAGCAATAGACTGGCAAGACAAATGGAGTAAGTCCAGCAATTTACCCAATGTGAGTGCCTGGAAATGGGACAATACCAATAATGCAGCCATTAATAACGGTGTGGTTGAGCTAACAATGCGCCATAATGAAAACAACGTTTCTGATGGAGGAACCTATTTTAAATCCGGTATTATACAATCGCAGGCTAAAACCTGCTATGGTTATTACGAAGCCCGTATTAAAGGCTCGGCAATACCTGAAACATCAAACCCTTCTTCCTATAAGTATGACTGGTATGGGCGTGGCTGTTGTCCGGCCTTTTGGTTATGGAGTTTTGATGAAAGCCAGCCTGTCCATAATGGTAAAGCTGTTCGATATAGCGAAATAGACATTGTTGAAATTCAACAATTTGACTATTATCAAAACACCCAATATCGAATTAAAGATCTGGATTTAAACCTGCATACCATTGTAGATGGTAATTGGGTGCGACCTAAGGATGATCCGGACAAGCAAAAGAATCACTTTCTTATGACTGAGGACCCAACACTTGGTTTTCATACTTATGCCGTTGAAAACCGACCCGATTCGATATTCTGGTATGTTGATGGAGAATTAGTTGCCGCCCAAAAAAACCTATACTGGCATTTGGACATGAACGTTACCGTTTCTCTCGGTGTAAGGGTTCCTTTTGTAAAATTCTCAAATAATGCCTGGTCAGTTGTTAATCCAGAAAATGATGCACGTGCCAAGGCCAAACTTGATGCCCTGTATGATGAAACAGTTAACCCTGATCCGGCCGGAACAACAAAAATGCATCTCGATTATATCAGAACATGGAAAGCCCTTCCCTCTCTATGGTTTGATATGGATCCGTCTTATGACAACCAGGTCGATTTGATTGCCAATATTGGTTTTCAGCCAGGTACGGGATTCAATCTCAGTTCAGGGCTTAGTTGTAAATTGGTAGAAAAGAATGAAGCAGGAAATACAGTG
>JAKSBD010000272.1 GCA_022361295.1 Bacteroidales bacterium | reverse complement strand
TTTCATTTCAGCAAAGATTTATGTGTTTAATTATTACTTTTATTTTGCAAGCAAAAATAAATGCATTACTTTTGTTTTGCAAGTAATAATTGTAAAAAATTAAAAACGAAGCATGGTAAATAAAAATAAACTGAGCTAAATTATTGTCAGACAGGTGTTAATCAGGCAGGTGTTAATTAATTGAAGAGATTAGGATAGTAAATAACAATCAAACTATAGACACATGAAACGAACATGCAAATTGGATTATTCATATTGACACACAGGAGCCCCGATAGCTATCGGGGGATCAAATTTATTTGAGAGTTTCAACTGATCATAGAAAAATAAATTTTAACAGATGAAAAACATTTTTCGTTGTAAATGTCCAATTACCTCCGCATTGGATGTTGTAGGTGATAAATGGTCACTGGTAGTGATCAAACAGATACTCTTTGAAGGGAAGAGTACATTTAAGGATTTCACTGAAAGTACTGAGGCTATTGCAACCAATATATTATCTGCAAGGCTAAAAATGCTGGAGACGTTTGGAATCATTGCTAAGCAAAAACTGCCGGCGAACAAAAAAACAAACATTTATACCTTAACACCCAAAGGACTTTCACTAGTGCCGGTATTGATGGAGCTTACGTTTTGGAGTAAGCATGAAATTATAGAGTTTAATCCCGATTTAAACCTGGATGAAAAGTTAGATTGGGCCGAAGAAAACAAGGAAGAAGCATACAGGCAAATCACTGAAAATTATAATAAATACAAGCAATCACTTTTAAAAGCTAACAATGATGAGTAATACGCAAGCACCAATTATTGATATCAACAGTCACTTGAGCGAAAACTGGACTACACAGGAAACAGAAAATGTAAAGGTAGTGGTGGATTTTTTCCAGCACCTGATGAATGAACACGATTTTGAATATACACTTCAGAATTATGGAGGCAGTTCATATACCCAACACAACAGAGCTATCCCCAATGAAATGACAGGTCTTATCGGGTATGTAAAAACCTTGACAAAGCGGTTTCCTGAGTATTCATTTGATGTGAAAAAGATATTTGCCGACGGGGATTATGTGATATTACATAGTCATACGACGATGAAGGCCAAACACAGAGGGAATGAGAAAAAAGGTTTTATTATCACCGATACATTCAAATTAAAGGATGGTAAACTTTCGGAACACTGGGATGCTATTCAACCCATTGATACCTTTTCAAGGTTCTTAATGCTGATGACGGGAGGAAGCATCGGAAATAATAATCCTACATTTTAAGCTTGCATTGCCTTCAACAGCGATGCCCTTTAGTGTTCGGAAAGACCTCAAGGCTCACATATATAGTGATTTGCCTGTTTAGAGATCCAACATCAAGTCGTCGATGGATGTGTCATCCTCTGCCAGCTTTTTATTGACACGATGCTTAGTCACTTTTACAGTTGTAGGACTCACCTTTCTGATGTTGGCTATTTCTTTAGTGGAAAGTTTCAGCTTGATGTAGCCTAATATTTCAATCTCGCTCTTGGTCAGTTTAGGGAAGCGTTCTTTAAGTTTATCTTCAAACTCTGAGTTTACTTGATCAATGTTTTCCTGCAACTGACTTCGTTTTTCATCTGCATCAAACTGTATATTTAAATCAGCAATAAAACTGCCCAGTTGAGTTTTTGTGGTTTCGTCATTGCTTTTATATATGTGCTTAAGCTTTTCAATGATTTCCGCCTTGAAAGAATGCCTTATTCGATTGTCAATAATAACTCGTGATAGATCATTCTTTTTGTGCAGGAGACTGAATTCAAGATGATCTTTTTCTTTTTGTAACAACCGGTATCGGTCGGTAAGGGCAAAAGCCAGTAGCAGCACTTCACACAACACCCCGATGATGTAGAAGTTGTTAGTAAACAAATTGTTGGGAAAAACACCTGTATACATTAGTGTCATTGCCATAAGACCTATCAAAGAGCATATCCACCCTGCCAGGTAATACTTAGCATGTTTGCTTCCTTTTTTGAGTGCCATAATTCCGGCATAAATGGCTATCAACGAAAACGAGAAATTGGCATAAACCACTGATTCATGGTGAATTTGATGACCAAACAACCTGATCAGACTAACCACAGAGGCAGAGATAAATGAAGCAGAGGAAGAAGCTATCATTAAATAATAGCTTATTTTATTGTTTTTACGTAAATCTAAAAAACGGATACTAAAATTCGATGATGCAATAACATACAATACGGTTGGCCATGCTACAATGTATGGCGACCAGTGTGTAAG
>JAKSBD010000038.1 GCA_022361295.1 Bacteroidales bacterium | reverse complement strand
AAGCAATAATGACATTATCATTATCTACACTTTTTTGCCATGACAGATCAACCTGATCTGACGAAATAACATTACCACTGAATGATCTCGGACGAGCCACTTCACTTCCTATAACACGTACTTCGTCAATTGCAAATCCAGGATTCTGCCCGGCATTCCAGTCATTGTACCACCTGAAGTCCAGATCAAATTTACTACCAATATAGCTTGTAATATCTATATTTTCTTCCACCCAGGTTGCCTGATTATTTAAACTGGCATCAGTAATTAATTGTGTACTCCGGTTCTCACGAACAGAACCTCCATCGTAACCATCTTCTCCAATTCCTTTCCAATAAAATGATAACTCAGCACTTTTATATGTTGACGGAATCGTAATATCATTTTGAAGATAAATAGTGCTTTGTCTGGAACTGTTATAACCTGATGTACTACCCCCGTCATTGGATATATAAGCAGCAGCAGAACCGTTATAAGACTCAGCAGAGCCAATAATCCACTCATTACCAGAACCGCCATTACGACCTAATGTCCAACTTTTGGCATTCCCACTTTCAAAATCCTCATAAAAAATCACATTGCTGCTTAATGTTTTAACAACCAGCTTAACAGCTTTTGAATACTCATTAGATCCATTTACCGACCAGATTCTTACGTAATTACTGGCCCCTTCTGTAAATCCATTATAGTTGAAACTGGTTGCCCCTCCACTACCTACATATATAATCTCTGCATTATCACTTAATGTTTGACCTGCAGTATAAGCTGTTCCATCAACTGGTTTAGCATCTGTATCAGAAGAGTACAATGCAATCATAACATCATCGCCATCAGCATTTAGCAGCCAACTTAAGTCAGCTGATGTTCCGGATAAACTACCGAAGGTAAATCCGTTTGGTGCATCTACTTTACTTACCAATCCGGCATCTTTTACAGCATCGTTTAGGTTAGAATTACCAGACTCATTATTGGTAAAGTCAGTTTCATCTCCAGGCGATACAGGCATCCAACCGGGTACGTTCACATTCGCATCCGGATCCAATACATATATGTCTCCTGATACGCTTCCGCCTCCTCCTGGTATGGTAAAATTGCCTCCAACAACTAAATTACCACTTGCCGGAACATCGGTATTTCGCATGTATACATTACCTGTAACTACCACGTTACCTGAAAATACACAGCCGGCATTGTAAACGGTTAAATTACCATGAACAATTAAGGTACCACCCTGATTGACATTGATGACCTGTGTAGCCCATAAGTCACCCCATATTTCAAGCCTCCCTCCATTGGCAATGTGAAACTGAGCACCATTATTATGGTTGAAAGTACCATTTACATTTAAAGTACCATAGACAATACCATCGCGAACCCACATATTTCCGGTTCTCTCAACAGTACCATTAATGTATAATGATTGTCTTACATCTCCATTAGCAGGCGGTTGACTACCAGCCCAGGTTGAGGCATCCTCATAATTACCAGTATAACTACTCTTACTGGTATACTGCGCTTTCACTCCTGCCCCCCACAGAAGGAATAGCATTAAAACAATGTAATTATATTTCATTTTTCTCGTTGTGTGAGTTCCTTTAAATCGAAACAAAAGATTCGACCAAATGGTTTTTACGTTTTAAAAAGTAATAGTTACGTTTTTAAAATTTATTAACATCTTTAAGGTACTTGATGTATTAAATAGGCTGCAAAGAAAACCATCTTCAAAGCAAACCACCAAATATTTATGATAATCACACCTAAAACTTTGATAAAATAACTGCTTGGGGGCAGATCAGACAACATGGATATTATAAGTGCACAACTACGTTTATTTGAAACGCTCTATACCCCCTTATTTGAGCAGTAATTAATACTTCATAAACAGATACAAAAAAAGCCTCCCTAAGGAGGCTTTTCAATATATAATCGACAGCTAAATTATTTTATAAATACCTTTTGCTGATAAGCATAATTACCACCATTGACTTTAACAATGTATACACCGGCATTAACATTTAAATCTTTTGTATACTCATTTCCAAAGTATGCATCAGACAGCACCATAGAACCTGACATCGTGTATACCGTAATCGTTTTCTCTTGCACATCCCAATCACTTGAAACCTTCAACAATGAGCCATCCTGTATATAGATACTGGCAATGTTTTCTTCCACATTATCAATATCGGTAGGCACCTCTGTTATAGGAGCAATATTAAAGTGCAGTACAAAGCGGTTATGATCTTCTCCTTCTGCGGCATAAAATTCATAAACCGTTGAATTGGTCATGGGAACCGTGGTTTCCTTTAGCTTATCTTCTAACACAATTTCGTAAGCCCCTATTAATTGATCGATTCCATCAATTCGCAGTTTATGCTCCCCACTTTTTGCATTAACACCCAGCGCCTGCTGGTAATTATCAAGATACTCAGGTAATACATTGATTACTGTCTTGGTGTCCTCCACCAATGAATATATAAAAGAATAGTTGGTACCATTATACATCATTTGCTTTGAGTCCTGTGTATTAAGTGCCATATCTCCTTCAGGAAACAAAGCAATAACCGCTTCATCTATTAAACCATGCTCATTGCTTAACTTTAACCTTAATACATTTTTTAAGAGGAGTCGGGTTCCATGCATCAGTTTTCTAGCCAAGGTCAGATAGTCAATTACCGCGCCAGTCTCAATTTCATACAGAGAATGTGCGCTCTTTCTACTTTGTTT
>JAKSBD010000040.1 GCA_022361295.1 Bacteroidales bacterium | reverse complement strand
TTGTTTTGATTGGATTTGTTTTTCTATTTGTGCTTTGACATCTTTTGATTCACTTTTATTTAATTGTCGGTTTTCAAGTTCATTGATTGATGCCAGAATCATTTCATCTACATAATCCTCCCGATTGTTAACAATATCAGCAAGATGACTATCGGTGTAGCTGGAGACTACTTTTGTGAATTTATTAATTGGATTTGTCATGGAGTTTATTTGCTCATTAAAATGTCACTTAGAAATTTTCCCTCTATCTCATGGTATTTATGTCCATTTATACTAATTTTTATTAATCCCACTCATCATATTATTCTTTCATTGATGCAAAAATCCGCTGTTTATCGACCGAACCATTCTCATCAATGACAGTCAGGTGATTCCAGCCATTTTTAAATATCATTTCCATCTTGTTTTCGCCACTTGACTGACCCACAAATTGCTCATTGAGATACCAGTAAACTGTCGTGTTTTGATTCTGATGGGCGGCTTTGCAAACCACCCCCTGCAACTTTCCATCAAAATCGCGTGGCAAAAACAGTTTTGCATTGGGGTTTGGATATATAATCTTTAGGGCATGTTCAGTTGAGTAAGCGCTGCAGTGGGGATAATGGCTTTTAGCAGGTAAAATATGCTGTCCTTTCTTTCGCAGATAAAAGGCAATGTCCGGTTGATACATTGTTACAGCCTTTTTTACACGCCCAATATCGTTCCAGCATTGTGAGCAACACTGGTATTGATCATCGCTTGAGAAGTATTTAAACTGATGATATTCACATGAGCGAAGTGGTTTCATCTCCTCAGGTACGAAAACTGTATCAACATCTTGACAGGCATCATTAGCCCTGAAGCCGGATAAGGAACATATGGGCATTGGCTTATAGTCAATGTCATCGGCCTCAAACCAGGAATCCCTAGACTGACGTGGTAAGCTCTGAAGTATATCAAATAATATGGGACCTGCTGTTGCTGCACCACCGATATTCTTGTTTCCCTCTCCATCAAAATTACCGCACCAAACAGCAATGGTATATTCAGGAATGACGCCAATAGCCCAGGCATCCTTATGACCAAAACTGGTGCCTGTTTTCCAGGCAATAGGCCTGGAGCTGCTAAAGCGTTCCCAAAAATATTCACTGCCCGGACGCTTCAGATCTTTTAGCATTTCCAGTGTCAGGTAAGAGCTGCCATTACTGATTAACTGCCCACTTGCCTGGGTTGTTTGCTGTCCTTTCAGCAGGTAATTATCGTTAAAAACACCATTGTTGGCCAGGCCGCGATAAAGAGCAACCATGTCCCACATTTTCACTTCAGCCCCGCCCAAAATCAGAGGCAGACCATACTCATCAGCTGTTCGAAACAAAGTACTTACACCTGCAAGTTTAAGGAAGCTGTAGAACTGGTAAACGCCATAGTAATTTAAAAGGCGAACCGCAGGTATATTTAAGGATCGAACCAATGATTCGTGAGCCGTGGCCACTCCCTGGAATTCACGGTTGGCGTTACGGGGTGAGAATCCATCGAAATAAGTTGGTAAATCCCTGATATAGCTTTGTGGCAGAATGATACCTTCATCAATACTTAGTGCATATAAAAAGGGTTTTAAGATGGAGCCCGATGAGCGGGACGCCATCACTCCATCCACTTGTCCGCCATGTTGTGCATCAAAAAAATCGGGTGAGCCCACATATGCCTTTATGGCTCCACTCCTGGTATCGGCTACCAATATAGAGAGGTTATTGATATCAAGAGGCGCATATATCTTCTTGTATTTCTCAGCCAATTGTACACAACGTTTCTGAATGGTTTCATCGAGCGTGGTTTGTAACAGCCATTGACCGGGATTATCCGTTTTTAAACGCCGTGCCAGGTGCGGGGCATGTGATTCGAACGGAATGAAACGATCGGGCAAATCTTCGAGCAAAGCAAGGCGGTAGTTCTGCTCGCTTATGAGCCCTTTGTCCAGCATCTTCGTAAGCAGGCGATTTCGTTTATCGCGCAATGGCGTTGAATGGCCTTTGGGATATATCATGCCGGGAGCATTAGGCAGCACAGCCAGCGTTGCTGCCTCACCCCAGGTAAGCAGGTTGGCCTCTTTACCGTAAAATTTAAAGGCCGCTGTTCGATAGCCAATGACATTACCTCCATAAGGCGCATGATCGAGGTACATCTTCAGCAGTTCCTCTTTCGTGTAATGAAGATCAAGCTTTATGGCCAGGCATATCTCACGTAATTTATTGATGTATGTCCGTTTTTTGGGCTCAGACATACGGGCAATTTGCATGGGAATGGTGCTGGCCCCACTTACGATGCGCTGGTTTCGGATATTTTGCCAAAGTGCCCTAAGGATGGCTTTTACATTGATTCCCCAATGTTGCTTAAAACGCTCATCTTCAAAAGCAATTACAGCTGTTTCCAGTTTGAGGGGGACAGCCGCTGTGTCGGGTGGGAAATACCACTGCTCATTGGCATTGATAAAAACATGCAGTAAACGGCCATTATCCGCCCTGACTGTTGTACTGTATTCTTCTTTAAATAAAGACGAAGAGAAAGGAACAATTAAATAAAAGCAAACAAGGGCCGGGAGCAGGACTCCCAACCATCGTAAAAGCCTTTTCTTACTTAAATGATTCAACATGTACTTTTAGTCTTTCAGTTGTAGCTTTGAAATCACTATTATACATGGCCTCTGTTAATGTAGGTGCCAATGTAAATTGCCCCGCATGAATACAGTTAAGCTTAAGCACAAAGTCAAGTTTTTTCTTACCGTCAAGGTCAAAGAACCACATCACACGATCATCACGTATATCCAGGTAATCTTCCTGGTTGATGTTCCACTCACGCACCCAGTCAGGCAGTAAGGTACCATTCAGACGAGTATTTTCCACAGCCCATCCGGATGGTATGATTTGTACAAGAGCCAGTTCACTTAAGGCACTAACCGCACTGGTGTTGTTAACGCTAAACCGACCATAGAAAGTACTTCCCTGCTTTAATGTCTGCGGATTAATAAGCTTTCCATTTTCATTGTACCACTTAACATCCAGCTTCAGGTTTTTGGCCATAGCAGGCGTCTTGTCTTCGAAAGGAACTCCA
>JAKSBD010000212.1 GCA_022361295.1 Bacteroidales bacterium | reverse complement strand
TTCCTAAATTCAACCGCCCGTTTGTTACAGGAATTGTCAATGACGCACCAAGCAGTGAGGATTTAACATGTGCTGGCATATCATCTGAACCTTCCAGAGTATGCTTATAATCAGGATCATCCTCAGGAACAAGCTTATTAAATACGGTTTCAAAATCCTCACGCACAGTATAATCTGCATTTTCATTTAACGATAAACCTGCCGAAGAATGCTGAATAAACACATTCAGCAAGCCGGTTTGTGGCAATGGGGGCAACGCCGATAAAACATCACTCGTTATCAAATGAAAACCACGACTATACTCACGAAGCTTTATTTCATATTGTTCAACCACTATATCAACACTTTAACCAATGTTATAATTTTACACTGTTTTACTAATAATATATCAGCTCACCTGATTAGGTGGTGTTTTCCCATTAAAAAATGTTTTAATATTAACTGCCACAAGAGCTGACATTTCACCACGAGTTTCGTGCGTGGCAGTACCCAGGTGTGGCATTAAAAACACATTGGACAACTCGCGCAAAGCATCAGGTATAGTTGGCTCATTTTCGAATACATCAATTCCGGCACCAGCTATCACTCCATCCTGCAGCGCCTTAATTAAAGCCTGTTCATCAACCACTGGTCCCCGCGCAGTATTTATGAGAAAGGCACTTGATTTCATTAATTGCAGTTCTTTCGGACCTATCAAGCCCCTTGTTTCGGCCGTTAATGGCATATTTAGCGAAACAACATCAGATGTTTGTAACAATTCCTCCTGCGAAACAAAACGAGCATTTAACTGCTTTTCAATATCTGCGCTTACTTTATTTCTATTGTGATATACAACAGACATACCTGAAGCTACTGCTCGTCGCGCAAGGGCCTTACCAATCGCTCCCATCCCAATAATACCCAGCTGCTTACCAACCAATGTAGTACTCAGGTTACGCATAACACCCCACTTTAATTCTTCCTTATTTTTAAGAATCGTATTCATTTCACCCATTCTACGGGCAGTTCCAATCATTAAACCCATAGCTAATTCAGCAGTGGGCTCTGTAACAGGATCAGGACTATTGGTGACAACAATCCCTTTTTGGGCTGCATGTTCCATATCAATATTATCATACCCGGCTCCAAAATTGGCAATCATCTTTAACTTAGGAGCTGCATCTATCACTTCATTTGTCAGCTTATTCCCATATACAGTAACAATTGCATCAACATCTGCCACCTTTTCAATTAACTCTTCATTGGAGAATGATTCTTTTTCAGGGTAAATAATTTCCCAGCCTGGAAGTATTTCTTCAAATTGCTGACGTGGAACTGCCAGCATTATTAGCACTTTATTCATTAATGTACTTTTTTAAAGTTCGATGTATATCTTATGTGGTTTGTAAAGATAAAATCATTCTTAATCAAAGCCAATATGACTTTTTTACTTGCCAATTGTTTTTTTTAAGGGTAATTTGAATATCCCTTACTTAATATTATTGAATCAATGCCTTATTTACATTCTAAATATGATATTCCGGGCGATGATGGCCAGCATGATGTTCTTCCAAATTTACTGGGAATATCAAGCATTGACACTATACATAAAATTGAATTTGAAGGGTTTCTAAAAGCTCAATATCAACTTCTGGAAGAATTAACAACGCATACTCACTTTGATTTTTCATACATCAAGCGTATTCACCTCCTTTCGCTGAATAAATTATATGACTTTGCAGGACAATTCAGAACTGTTAATATGACCAAAGGCGGCTTTTTGTTTCCAACTGCCAAGTTTTTACCTCGTATTTGTCATGACTTTGATGAAAAAATCATGTTTCAGCTACCCAATTACTACAAGAACAAAACTGATTTAATAAAGGACATTGCAAAAGTACACGCCGAACTGCTGTTTATTCACCCATTCAGGGAAGCCAACGGGCGGGTTGCCCGTGTTTTAGCCAATATGATGGCAGTAAAGCAAGGTTATGATTTTTTAGGCTTTTACAAGATTACGCAGCGTCAATTTAAAGAATACATTATTGCTGTACAGGCAGCTGCCGATCATAATTACAAACCCATGACAGAAATTATTACTACTATTTTTTAATTTCTCCTTCCACTCTGCCAACAATATTTTTTAATTCTTCATCAGAAAAATGAATACCTTCTATTCGAAATGAATCAACCAAAGATTGTAGAATTTTTCGGAAGCGTTCATCACTGTTTTTAAGGGTAGGATGGTTATCAATTATCTTAGTCTCCATGATTTAAAGATACGAAAAATCAATTGTTTTCGTTTACTCTTAACGAAAGGTTTTTAGTATTTATTTAGAATTTTTCAGATACATAATTCCTTTCTATTTTTACAGGCATTATTCCTGGCTTTATTAGCCTGAGAACAATCTCTTATTTAATAAATAACAATGCTAAAACAGCACCCCAGAATCGTGAAAAGCAAATTAAATCTACTATACACCCTTATCCTCTTCTTAATTGGCTGGCAATCGCTTGCTCAGGAAAAAATTTTATTACAAGGGAGTGTACAAGACAGTATTAAACAGGCCATTCCTTTTGCCAACATTACTATTGTTAATGGCAATGAAGGTGGCGTTAGTGATGAAAAAGGAAACTTTGCTTTCAGAACAGCACAGCCCATTCCGTTTGAAATTAAAGTATCTTCCATAGGTTACAGCACAAAAGTCATTAAAATAAACAGTGAACAGCAAGGCAAAAATCTACTTATTCAACTTTCACAAAAAGAAGAAAGCCTTGGACAGGTCGATGTTGAAGGACGAATCACCGATCAGTCCTTCAATAAAATTGACCCCAAGTTAGTTAATCGCTTGCCAGATGCCGGCGGAGGTAATATTGAAGGTTTGGTAAAAAGCCAAATGGGGGTTTCGTCAAACAACGAGTTAAGCTCTCAATACCGTGTACGTGGCGGCAATTATGATGAGAACCTTGTCTATGTCAATGATATTGAAATTTATCGACCTTTCTTAATTCGGTCAGGGCAACAGGAAGGTCTTAGCTTTGTCAATCCCAACCTGATTTCATCACTCAAATTTTCACCCGGAGGTTTTGAAGCGCAGTATGGTGATAAAATGTCATCTGTACTGGATGTTCGCTATAAAAAACCACAAGAGCTAAGAGGAAGTGTCAGTGCCAGCTTGTTGGGAGCCTCGGGACATATTGAAGGAAAGTCCAAAAACAATAAATTTACGGCAATCACAGGCGTTCGCTATAAAACCAACCAGTACCTTTTGGGCTCACTGGATGTAAGCGGCGACTATAACCCCAGTTTTTTTGATGCCCAAACCTTCCTTACCTATCAGCTTTCTGACAAATGGGCTCTGGAAGCATTAGGTTACTATTCTCAGAACAATTACAGTTTTGAACCTGTAGATCGTGAAACATCTTTCGGAACTATTAACGAGGCTAAAAAACTCAAAATCTACTTTGAAGGACAAGA
>JAKSBD010000396.1 GCA_022361295.1 Bacteroidales bacterium | reverse complement strand
AATATAGTGCATTTGGCAGAATGTGCTATATTTTTTGTTGTTAATTCTAAAGAAATATATAGCTACTAAAAAGTTTTGTGACAAGAATGCCAAACGCACCATATTCGAGCCGTTACCTGCAAGCCACTTACATGACGTGCTAAAAAACAAAACGTAAATATTTAGAATGAGATTATCGAAATTTGAAAGAATGATTATCAATAAGAGGTTTGCTAAGACTGTTTTATTAATACTTAGCCTATTTTATACCTTAATAAATTCATATGGACAAAGCAAAAGCCATTATGAATATGCTTTCAATGAAATATGTAAAATGTTAAACGGAGATAATGTTCTAGACTTTAAAAAAGCGGTGTTTATTACGGAAAATGCATTTCATTCAGGGCAACTGGACTATGGCGAATTTTGTGAGCGTATTGTCAAAATTGAAGGTCAATTAAGACAATTCATGACAGACAAAAATGTATTCAACCATCCAATGGGTAAACAATTTGCGATTTTTTCTTTCATGATGGAACCTTCTGTGTATAATCAAAACATAAGAATGACATATGACTTCGAAGATTTAACAGGACGTAAAGATTGGACAAAAATGTTCGTTACAAAACTTCTTGACACAAATACAGGGAACTGTCATTCATTGCCATATTTGTACAAAATATTAGCCGAAGAAATAGAAGCAGATGCTTTTTTAGCTTTGGGACCAAATCATATGTACATAAAACACAAAGATGATAAGGGAATGTGGGTAAATGTGGAACTTACAAACGGGAGTTTTCCAAGAGATGGTTGGATTGCATCTTCTTTATCAATTACTACGGAGGCCATTAAAAAAGAAACATATATGGAACCGCTTTCTTTAAAAGAATCAATTGCATTGTGTCTCTATGATTTGACTTTAGGTTACCAGTTTCAATTTGGACATGATGATTTTGGAATAAAATGCTGTGACGCAATAACTGAATACTATCCAACATGTATTTATGCATACATGGTTAAAAGTGAAATTTTAGCAGAGAAACGAAATAATTTACTATCATTAGAAAAGAATAGCACTTTAAATGATTCTAAAATAAATGAATTGGAAAAGACAATATTACAGCTTTATGAAACTATAGACCAAATGGGATATAAAGAAATGCCAAAGGAGCAATACGAAAATTGGCTAAAAGAAGTCAATAACGAGAAAGTAAAACTAAGCAAACAATAATACTAAAACATGCAGAAATGAGAAAACTAATTTCATTAATACTCTTTTTCTTGCTTCCGATACTAATTATTGGACAAAATGAAAATCCTTATGCTCAATTTGGATATGAAGCACCAATAATGGAGCAAAAGAAAGAACAAATTGAGCAATTAAAGGTGTTTACAATTATTAATTCGGATAGTAAATCCGAAATTGGTAAATTGACTCTGGATATCAAGAACTCCCTGATAGCTTTTTATTCAAAAAATGGAGATTTATTGGCTGTTGACAGTTTGTCCAAAACATCTATTGCAAGGTGGTTAACAACCGACCCATCAGGTCAGTACGCTAGTCCTTACTTAGGAATGGGTAATAGTCCATTAATGGGCGTAGACCCTGATGGAAGAAAAAATGTCTACTATAATAATGATGGGTCGTATAACCGAACTGAAAAAAACAACTTCTTTCACAACCTTTTTATGGGTACTCAAAATTACGTTGGTGACGTAAAAGTTAGTGATGCGCTATTTTGGAGTTGGCAAAGTGAAATGTTTCCTCAAGCTCTTGGTTCAAGATTAGAAGATTATCGTTTAGGTTTTAATAGCACATCAGAGATGATATTTTGGAATGGTTCTATGATTCACAATCCAGGTTGTAATCCCGCTTTAGAATTGTGCCATCCCGAGGAATTTCTACTAAGCTTAGGTACTTCAAAATTAATTAGAAGTGGTACTAAGGAAGTAGCAGAACGGGTGTTTTGGTCAGGGGGTGATGATGCGATGAATGCTGCTATGAGCTATGCGAAATCGAATGGATTAAAAACATTAGAAATGACAAGAGCAGGACAGAACCTAACTAATCTGACTAAGAATATGCCTTGGGAAGAAGCTGCTCCAATGTGGAATAGGTTATCGGCTGCTTATGCTAAAGGAGCAAAAGGTTCTGTACATGTTTTTCAGAATGCAAAAACAGGAGTT
>JAKSBD010000411.1 GCA_022361295.1 Bacteroidales bacterium | reverse complement strand
GCTAGTGCCGCAAGACCCCAGACCTAACAGGTTTCTAAAACCCGGATTATGTATTAGAACATCGTCATGAGCATTGAAAGAGCAATAAAACAAGGCTTTGCTGAAACGAGTCATAGCACCGTTCTGGTGAGTTGAAGCGAAGCAACGAAGTGACTTGTTTTGAAGTTATTTCAATACGCAATAGATTTTCTAATGCATATTGCGGGTTAAAGCCTGTTAGGTCTTTACTACTCTCTGAAATATTAGAGCGAGGCCTCTGAACTTTCAGAATAGGCTATTTTAACTTTTCAGAATAAGGCATTCTGAAATTTTATAATGTACTATTATAAAAAATCATAATAGTGCATAATGATTGTCCGCATTAAAGCATAAAAGATAAACACAGAGACGCAAAGACACAGAGCAATTTTTGGAGTCTTATTATAAAACTCTGCGACTCAGTGCCTCTGTGTTAAGTTTCTGTTTTTAAAATGTTTTATCGTGGATTTATGCATGATTACGGATATTCATTAGTGCATTATAAAAAATCAGAGAGCGGAATATTAAAGAATTGAGTATTCTTTATTATTTCAGCCTTCATTCAAGGAAATGACACACTGCTGCCGCGCGGCAACAAGCAAAAAAATACACTCTATTCAATAAATAGTATTTATGATTTAGTAAATTTGTTAATATGGGAGTTCGAGAAGAAATAAAAAACAGAATAAGCGACTTTGTGAATATTTGTATGAGTCATAAAGTGAAATATTTATATGCTTTTGGTTCGTCGATAACTGATAATTTTAATTCAGATACAAGTGATATTGACTTAGTTGTAGAATTGGATTCTGTTGATCCAATTGAAAGAGGAGAATTCCTTATAGACTTATGGGATAAATTTGAAGTGTTTTTTAAGCGCAAAGTAGATTTATTGACAGAATCATCAATAAAGAACCCTATATTAAAATCCAATATTGACAGAACAAAGATTCTAATTTATGACGGAAAAGGGCAGAAAGTACTTATCTGATATTTTAAGAGCAATTGAATTAATAGAATCATTTGTAATCGATATCAATTCATTTGATGAATATCGACAGGATTATAAAACACAGAGTGCAGTAGAACGGCAATTGGGAATAATTGGTGAAGCAGTAAATAAATTTCGACACCATTGTCCTGATGAAGATTTAGAAAATACTAAACAAATTGTAGGATTTAGGAATAGAATAATTCATGCATACGACAGTATTGATAATTCAATAGTTTGGGTAATTATAAAAAGATATCTTGAGCCATTGAAATATTCCGTTAAAGAAAAATTATAAATGCCAGTTGCCAATGAAGATCTACAATTAAAATAACAAACCTGTTAGGTCTTTACTACTCACTGAAATATTAGAGTGAGGCCTCTGAATTTTCCAAGTGAAGCCTCTGAAAAAACAACCATATAATAAGTGTTTTCCTAATTATAGTAATAAACAAGCTACCACCGATAGCTATTGTATAACATAGTTCACCCCTTGCAGGGATGATTATGTATGGTATAGAATACCACCGGCTACACCGGTGGTTATTCACATTTAGTCCCTCCGGGACATCGGAATAATAAACAATTAAGTATTCTTTATTATTTCAGCCTTCATTCAAGGAAATTACACACTGCTGCATTGCTGCCGCGCATCCCTTCGCGTGGTATAGTAAGCCCACATTAAAGGATTCGCGCGGTAGCGGCGTCAATCTGTGTAATCCGTGTCAATCCGTGGTTAAAACTTTCCGCGTCAATCCGCGTCATCTGACGTTCCATACAATTAAAAAATAAAGGGCATACCCCTGATATCTTCATAACAAACAGTAATACCTGTAAAAAATCGACGATTTTATTGAAAAATACGTAAAATGCGTATTAAAAGTGGTGATTTGACTAATAAAGCGTCGATTTATTTGCCATATGTTTACAGTGTCAAAATAAACAACATTACGAGGCATAAAAAAACACCATGTTACAAGCAGCATTTAAATACAATAAAAAAGAAGGATTAGTCACTCTGCTATTGATAGCACTGCTCTTTCTGGCTGTTTTAGGATGTGAGGAAGACGAGCCTGTTATTGCCAAACAAACAGATGTTGAAAAGGTCAATCAGATTGTTTTCCATAGCTACAATGCCAATAGCATAACTAAAGCTCAATTAAAGTATTCCATGTTCCCTTTACATCTCTTTACCGCTGCCACTTTAACGGGTGGTAGCGGTAATTCTTACTTCCATTGGCAGTATCCGATCATTTATGGTACATGGCATGGCACCAAGACCATAAGAGATATCAAGTTTAAAATCAATGTTATAACAAATCTATATTTTCCGTTAGTACCTGTAAGTGTTCTTTCCCTTGATGATTACTCCTCATTTATCACAAGGGAAGACGTGCTTTCCACCTTGGGCTTGTTTCCCTAACCATAAACCCCTTATGGTGCAAAAGCCCCTGTAATTACCGCTACAAAACCAACGGGTAGTAGCGGTAATTACACTCTCCTTTTCAAAATCAAAACAAAATGCGAGGCACAGAGATACATAGTTT
>JAKSBD010000041.1 GCA_022361295.1 Bacteroidales bacterium | reverse complement strand
TATTTTTGTCTCCCTTTTAATACTGATTAACAGGATAATTCGCTCCGACATTAAAATAAATCTCATTTTCTTCACATCTAATGTCACCCTTTTTTTGCATTGCTGCGTCGTTAAGCCAACAATTGTCATCTGATATAAGATAAACAACAGGGTGTTGGCGCACCCGCCTGTATAGCAGGCACTCTTATCAATGATGCATTAATTATAAACATTACACACTATGAAAAAAAAGATCCCATTCATGGTTCTCCGGCCACCCGGAGGGCGGTTGAAGACATTGTTGACCATTATAATGATGGTTAGTACAATGTTATCAGTTTCTGCCAGTTCGTACTCTCAGTATGAGCGTATGAACATTAACCTTAAAAACGCCAGCCTGAGCACACTCATTGAGGAAATAAGGCAGCAAAGCGATTACAGCTTCTTTTTTAACGAGGACAATGTGGCACAATTGGAGAATCTAAATCTTCGTAAATCAAATGCCACTATTGAAGAGATACTCACCGAAGTGCTTGACAATACCGGTTTGACATTCTCCATTATTGAAGATGTTATAATTATTAAAATGCAGGATGAAGCAGCCGGCCTTGATCAGGACACCAAAGTAAGCATTAAAGGTAAAGTGACCGATGGTAAAACCGGAGAATCATTACCTGGCGTTAATGTAGTGGTTAAAAACAGTGTGTTGGGCACCGTTACCAATATGAATGGTGAATATGAAATAACACTGCCCGACTCTAAAGAAGCCCTTATCTTTTCGTTTATCGGTTATGAAATAAAGGAGGTACCCATTGAAGGTAAAACAACCATTAATGTAATGCTTGATGAGCAAATGCATGAGCTGGGCGATGTGGTGGTAACAGGCTACGAGGTTATCAGTAAACATGAGATGACCAGTAGTATTGTAAAAATAGATGCTGAAGAGCTGACCATGAAAAATGCCCTGACTGTTGACCAGATGCTTGAAGGTAAGGTAACCGGGCTGATGGTAACCAACATAAGCGCTACACCAGGGGCCGCAGCCAAAGTACGCATCAGGGGAGGTAATACCTTTACCGGTAACCAAAGCCCGTTATGGGTGATTGACGGTATTATATATGAAGACCCGGTACCCTTATCGCCCGACGAAATAAACAGTTTTGACCAGGTAAACGTGATTGGTAACGCCTTAACGGGGCTTAACCCAC
>JAKSBD010000132.1 GCA_022361295.1 Bacteroidales bacterium | reverse complement strand
CGAACATCCATCTCAAACCGGATGGAACTTAGAAGCTCCTCCGAACATCCATCCCAAACCGGATGAGAACTTAGAAGCTCCTCCGAACATCCATCCCAAACCGGATGGAACTTAAGAGCTCCTTCGAACATTTATACCAAAGCGAATAAAAGCGAAATGCACGAACACTTCGCTACAGCATTTCCTTAGTGCTTGGCAATCTGTTATTATAAGGATCTTTACGAATGGCCGCTTTTACAGCCTTTGCCAATGCTTTAAATATACCTTCAATTTTATGGTGTTCATTTTTACCTTCGGCCTTGATGTTTAGGTTACAGGCCGCAGCATCGGAGAAACTTTTAAAGAAATGATAGAACATTTCGGTTGGCATATCACCAATCATCTCGCGTTTAAAATCGGCTTCCCAAACAAGCCATGAACGGCCACCAAAATCAAGTGCAACCTGTGCCAGGCAATCGTCCATTGGCAGGCAAAAACCATAGCGTTCAATACCACGCTTATCGCCCAGGGCTTTTTTTATAGCCTCACCCAATACTATAGCTGTATCTTCAATTGTATGATGCTCATCAACATGCAAATCGCCATCCACTTTAACTGTTAGATCACAACCTGAGTGACGTCCAATCTGCTCGAGCATATGATCAAAAAAATGAAGACCAGTTTTTATATCGCAAATACCTTTACCGTCGAGATTAATTGAGACGCTTATTTTAGTTTCTGCCGTATTACGTTCAACAGTTGCAGAACGCTCGGACGAAAACAAAAAGGTAGCTATCTCACTCCAATTGTTAGTTGCTAACTGACAAACCGATGTTAAACCGCCGGCTTGCAGTTCCTTACCGGCTTCATTCACATCCTTTAAAAAAATGGCTTTACAATCGAGGTTTTTAGCCAGTTCAACATCCGTAATGCGGTCACCTATTACAAATGAATTAGCCAGATCATAGTCGCCATTCATGTACTTGTGAAGCAGGCCTGTTCGTGGCTTGCGAGTTGGAGCATTATCTTCAGGAAAAGATCGGTCGATCAATACATCGGCAAAGACAATACCTTCGTTTTCCAAAGCCTTCATCATTTTATTCTGAGCCGGCCAGAAGGTATCTTCAGGAAAAGAGTCGGTTCCAAGTCCGTCCTGATTGGTTACCATCACCAATTCAAAATCGAGCAAGTCAGCTACTTTGGATAAATTTTGAAATACACCAGGATAAAATTCAAGTTTCTCCAAACTATCCACCTGATAATCAACCGGTGGTTCTATAATTAATGTTCCGTCGCGATCAACGAAGAGTAGTTTTTTCTTCATTATTCTATCATCTTTAAACCTCGGAGCCATTCCTCTAATGAGTTGGTCCATTTGTTTGTTTCTGCTCCCTCACGAAAGCCGAATCCATGCCCACCTTTATCGAAAATCACCTTTTTGTGGGGTATATTGAATCGTTCCAATGAGCTGACATAGGTATGTGTATTGTCAACAACAACAGCCATATCATCAGTAGCGTGCAAAATAAAAGTAGGCGGTGTTTTGTCCGACACCTGCTTCTCACAAGAAAATAACTCTACTAATTGGGCATTGGGATTGGTGCCGAGCAAATTATTTTTCGATCCCTGATGAGTCAACTCACTGGTCATAGAAATAACCGGGTACATCAGAATTGAAAAAGCCGGCTTTCGGTTGTTCTGGTTTTTAAATCTTTCGAGATGAAACAAAGTGGAAGCCGAAGCTGCCAAATGACCACCTGCCGAAAATCCCATAATACCAATTGCATTAATATCAATATTTAAATCGCCGGCCTTTTGATGCAATATGTTCAATGACTGCAAAGCATCCGTTAAAGGGGTAAAGGTCGGATCAGAACTAATACGCTCAT
>JAKSBD010000221.1 GCA_022361295.1 Bacteroidales bacterium | reverse complement strand
TTGCTGACCGATGCTGATCGGCTGCTTGGGTACTTCAACATGCATATCGATGCGGTCTAGCAGTGGACCCGATATACGGTTGCGATAGCGGCTGATCTGTTCGTAGGTACAGTGGCAGCGGTCGCTACCGTCTCCCAGATGGCCGCAGGGGCAGGGGTTCATGGCGGCGAGTAGCTGGAAGCGGGCCTGGTAGTCTGCCTGACGGTTGGCCCGTGGGATTGTGATATTGCCGTTCTCCATCGGTTCACGCAGCACCTCCAGTACATGCTGGTTATATTCATATTGGGGAATTGTACTTTTTTCTATAAAACACGAAAAATCGAGTGTTACTGCCTAGTGATAAGGACACAGGACATGCATGGTCCTCTAAAAAACTCGCCAAAAAAGCGTCAATATGATCATGCGGCCATTGCGGTCGCGACTTCTTGCTAGATTTACACGCCTCAATGGCCGCTATCATTTATATGTAGCGCTTGCTTCACAAGTGTATGGGATGCAGCTTGATGGTCTGTGAGACTCTAGGGTGAGACATGACATAGAAAATGTAGAATTATTAGCTAGTTAGCGTAATTATTCGTTAGTCGCTGTGTTCATCCATATATTACCCACCTCTTTAATTGTCCTGGCTATTCTAATTTCCATCTCTTCGCTTCCGTCCCAAACCTGCATAACTGCATCTTGTATTTTCTTACTGTGGTGAAGTTTTGGTAAATATTCATTATATTTTGAATATTCAACAAGCTTTCTAATGGCGTATCCGCTTCTTGTAAAGTGTCCATTTAGTATTTTTGAAATGTGTGACTGTCCTATATCTAATTGTTCCGATAGAGTTAATTGTGTGTCTCGGTTTTTACGCATTTCGTTTTTTACCGCATAAATCAGCAAATTTTTATTGATCACTCTATTCATATTTTCTTTCATGCATGATATTGTAACGGTATATAAAAATGAGGGCAATGTGTTATGGATATCGAGCTTGGGCAGTTCTTTACTAGAGAAGCGATGAGTTCTGTTCTCGCCCAATGCCTGGGCCCCAAAAAACCAAAAATTGCCGTAGATGTAAGTGTTGGGGAAGGGGCTCTATTAAAGGCGATTCAGAAGAGGTGGAGAAACACAAAATTACTAGGGGTTGAATTTGATAGAAAGCTTAAAATAAAAAATATATGTGAAGCCGTTCAGTTGTTTGGTAATGGCCTGGATGTAAATCTGCCTGGGACAATCAGGCAGCTATACGGCGAGATAGACCTTGCTGTAAACAACCCACCATTTAAGTCAATTCGCCGTAGTGAGAGCACGGACCAAATTTTAGGTGACTGTGGGTTATTGGGGGCCATTGGCAAATCGAAAAATTACCCAGCTGAGATTGTCTTTCTTGCGCAAAATTTAAGGATTCTGTCCAGAAATGGTACTTTGGCCATCATCGTGCCAAGTGGGATTATTAATAATGACAGATGGAAAGGGCTAAGGAGCTCGTTGCTTAGAAGCAATCGCGTTCTAAAGGCCATAGAGCTTCCCCCTAGAATTTTTGATAAGACAGAAGCAAGGACGTTTATGCTAGTACTTCGCAAAGGAGGTGTTACTGATAAAGTTTCGTTATATAACGCCGGGCCAGATGGAGAGATTGGGGAGTCGATAAGCATAAGTAAAAGTCAGGCAGAGCATAGAATGGACTGGAGATATTATAATGAAATTGATAGTGCCAGCCCTCACGATATTTCTTTGGATTCGGTATTTACATTAGAAGATCTTGGTGCTGAGATCTTCAGGGGACAAATTTCTTCAGTAGAAGCAAGATGTAAGAGTGTGAATGTATTTCATACGACAGATATGACAGGTATAGGTCAGATCAAAGATTTCAAAACGAAGTCTAGATCATCTGTCTATCGTACGGCTAAGTCTGGAGATATACTTGTTGCTCGCGTAGGCACTAGATGTATTGGTCGTACATGCTTTTTAAAAAAAGGTGAGTTAATTGTGTCGGATTGTATTTATGTAATTCGACTGGAACCAAGGTTTCGCCAGTTAGTATGGAAAAAATTTGCTACGGAAGAATTTAGTGGTGAACTTCGAAAGCTAGCGCGTGGGGTATGCGCTCAGTATGTGACTAAAAAGCAACTATTGGACATAACAATCATTAATTAGGGACTGGCATTGATGCCAAATAAATTCCAAGCACCCAACCACACCGAAGAACTTTTGGATTCGGTTGCTGACAGATGTCAAAATTTAATCGACAGCAATGTGTGGGATATAAAAAAAGGGAAATTAAAAAGCTGGATTAACAATTTTAAATCTGATAAAGAAAAATACTTATGTGCATTATTGCTAGATGCGTTTATGTATCGAAGTGACTCGATGATTGAGTCACTGTGTCAGCATGCTGTATGTTCAATTCTATATAATTCTTGTGTTAACAAATCAATTGGGTCTATAGAAGATTGGGCTTACTCCTTTCAGCATGGAAAAGCGAAGGATTTTGCTTTTGTTGCGGTAGAGGGTATAAAAAATGGTGAGAGGGAGTCAGGTAAAAGCGGTCAATTGGTAATAA
>JAKSBD010000042.1 GCA_022361295.1 Bacteroidales bacterium | reverse complement strand
TTTATCTTTGGTCTGGGAATCGACTACTCCATCTTTCTGATGCAGGGCATGATAAACAACCATAAGTTTGGTGCTCGTAGTATATTGCCTTACAAGGTATCTGTATTGCTGAGTGTTTCAACTACCTTAATTGGTGTTGGTGTATTAATATTTGCTCAGCATCCGGCACTGAAATCCATTGCTATAGTAACTGTATTGGGTATATTGTCTGTCATCATCATCACCTTTACAATACTACCGTTCTTATTTAATTTGCTGGTAGTAAATAAAGGCAAGCGCCGTGTTTATCCCATCAATGTATTGGACGTTCTTGTTTCCATTACCTCCTTTTTAATTTTCCTGGCCGGTGTCATCTTTCTGAGCTTGTTAGTGCTGATATTTAGGGTAACGCCTTTTTTCACTAAAGCCAAAAAGGGTATTATACATAATCTGGTGTATCTGACTTGTAACCTGGTTGTTGGAGTTAATTTTTTGTTCAAAAAAGACTACATTGATAAGCATAAATTCGATCTAAGTGAACCGGCTGTTATTGTATGTAATCACCAATCACATCTCGATATTGCGCTTATCCTGTTAATGAGTCCTAAAATTATTGTATTAACCAATGAGTGGGTCTGGAAGAATCCGTTCTATGGTTTTATCATTCGATATATCGACTTTTTCCCTATTTATACGGGCATCGATCAAGGATACGAGAAAATTAAACGCAAGGTTGATCAGGGCTATTCGGTCCTGATATTCCCGGAGGGTACGCGAACCAGGAATGGTAAAATCAACCGTTTTCATCAGGGCGCTTTTAGCCTGGCCGATTATCTTAAACTGGATATTTTACCGGTACTCTTGCATGGAGCGTTTGAATGCATGCCTAAGACGGAATTCTTCCTCAGGGCTGGACATATCACTCTTAAATTCTTCGACAGGGTTAAGGTCAATGAGGTGGATGTTGAAAAGGGTATTACTTATCGTCCGCAGGCCAAACAAATGACTGCTTTTTATCGCGATGAATATGATAAGTTAAAGCAACAAAAAGAAGACGTTGATTACTTCTCCCGTAAGTTGATTAATCAATATATCTACAAGGGACCCGTTTTAGAATGGTATACAAGAATTAAAATCAGGCTGGAGAAGAACTACCGCTTTTATGATGAAATAGTGCCAAAAAAGGGAAAGATTATTGATGTAGGATGTGGGTATGGATACTTAGCAAACATGCTGAGTTATACAGCTTCACAACGTGAAGTTATTGGCTGGGACTATGATGGTGATAAAATAGCTGTTGCATGTGAGGTGGCCAAAGGAAACGAGCAACTCAAGTTCTTTGAAAAGGATGTGGTAACCGATAATTTTGAGACAGCCGATACTTTTATTTTTAACGATGTATTACATTACTTTCCGAGAGAAAAGCAGTTGAATGTATTGAAAAAAGCCTTGAATAGCTTAAACACCAATGGTACTATTATCATAAGAGATGCTGATACGCAACTGAAAAAGCGTACACGTGTAACACAAATAACAGAGTTCTTCTCAATTCGTATGTTGGGCTTTAATAAAATGGATTACGAACTGGACTTTGTCTCATCAGAGCTTATTAAAGATTTTGCAAACGAACATGGATTGAGCTTTGAAAAGGTTGATAATGCTAAATATACTTCCAATTTAACCTATATACTTTCTGACAATGGTGTATGATGTTGTTATAATAGGAAGTGGCTTATCAGGCTTACAATGTGCCAATCTGCTTAGTGAAGAAGGCAGAAGTGTTTGTGTATTGGACAAGAATGACCGAATTGGTGGGATGATGCAGTCCTTTGCCCGTGATGGTGTGGTGTTTAATACCGGACTTAACTATACAGAAAGCCTGGGAGAGGGGGAGGTACTTGATAAATACTTTAAATTATTCGGCTTAAAAGGTAATATAACTTTAAAACAGCTCGATTTAAACCAGGCAGAGCTGGTCACTATTGGTGATAAGGAGTTTGCATTGCCTCAGGGTATTGAGAATTATAAAGATGCATTAAAGAAAAATTTTCCCACGGAGGCAGAAGGTATAGATAAATATATGGACATGCTGCATAAAGTATGTCATTCATTTCCCTTGTATAACCTTCATTCTGATACTGAGAATTTTAACACTGAGAGCCCGTATGTGGCTCAATCGGCTTCGGCTTTTATTAATAGTGTTACTTCCAACAAGGATTTGCAGGCTGTTTTGGGGGGAATCAATATATTGTATGCCGGTCAGCAAGATGTTACAGCTCTATATACGCATGCGCTTATCAACTATTCCTTTATTAAAAGCTCGTGGCGAGTTAAAGAAGGTGGAAGTGGGATCGCTAATGTGCTTGCCAATGGTGTAAAAGCCAATGGAGGAATCATAAAGCGAAATGCTGAAGTTGTTAAAATGTTAGTTGATAAAGGGATGATAACGGATATTCACCTCAAAAGCGGGGAGCTGGTCCGGGGAACGAACGTTATTTCGAGTATGCACCCTAAATCATTATTGCCGTTGATGCCTGAGGATGCCTTAAAGAAAGCATACAAAAAAAGAATACTGACACAGGAAGATTCCATTGGTATGTTTTCGGTATATATCACCTTAAAAAAGAACAGGATAAAATACCAAAACTACAACCATCATTATTTTCGTAGTAATGAGGTGTGGACAACCGATCATGGTCTGTGGCCTCAAAACTGTTTAATGTATACCGTTTATAACCATAGGACAACAGATTATGCTAATGGACTTTGTATTATTACCTACATGAAATTCTCGGAGGTAAGTAAATGGGCTGATACAAGTATTGAAAACCGTGGCGACGATTACCTGGCCTTTAAACAGGAAAAAGCAGAGCAACTGATAAGTCTGGCTGAGCGAAAAATACCAGGGTTAAGATCTGATATCAAGGCTTGTTATACCTCTTCGCCGTTGACCTATCGTGACTATACCGGTTCGTACAATGGCTCGGCTTATGGTGTTGTTAAAGATTATAAAAATCCGTTATACTCAATAATAACACCGCAAACGCGTGTTAAGAACCTCTTATTCACCGGTCAGAATTTGAATATGCATGGTATTTTAGGGGTTTCCATCTCTTCCTTTTTAACCTGTGCACATTTACTGGGTGATAAGTATTTGTATAAGAAATTATTAAATGAGTAGCTAGTATGTCATCTGAAAATATATATGATATAGTAATAATCGGAAGTGGCCTTGGAGGTTTGGCTTGTGGAAGTATTCTGAGCCAAAGAGGATACAAGGTTTGTATATTGGAGCAACATTTCCAGATAGGGGGCTGCCTGCAGGATTTTAAAAGAAAAGGAAAGCTGTTTGATACCGGTATGCACTATATAGGAAGCTACGAAGATGGTCAGATATTAAACACCCTGTTTCGCTACTTTAATATTTATGACAAAGTAGGAGTGTCGAAGCTGGCCAGTGAAGGGTTTGATATACTGCAGGTTAATGGTAAGGAATTTGCCATTCCTCAAGGTGTTGAGGCATTCAGAAGCAAGCTTCTTAACCAGTTTCCTGAAGAAGAGAAAGCGATTAATGCTTATTTCGATAAAATACTGGAAATATATCAATCGGTGGATATCGTTAACCTTAGAAACATTGTCAACTTTGATTTTGCAGCTAAAAAAGGCGAGGGAGAAAATGTTTATGAGTTTGTTGCTTCACTGACAGATATCCTTGATTTGAGGAATATTTTATGCTATTCAAACTCATTATATGCTGGAGAAAAAGAATCGGCCTCCTTATTTATTCACGCTATTATCAATGTATTTTACCTGCAAAGTGCCTGGAATCTTGTAAAAGGTGGTGGCCAGATAGCCGATGCATTCAAACAGGTAATAGAAGCCAACGGAGGTCAGATTATTACAAAAGCCAGGGTTACTAAGCTGGTTTGTAAAAATGATATGTTAGAAGCTATACATGTTGAAGGACGTGAGCCTGTTAAAGGCAAGCAGGTTATCTCTAATATTGAGCCTTTAACTACTATGCAGATGATTGAAGGTGCCAACATTCGCAAAGCCTACATGAGTCGCCTCAGGAATCAGGATCAAACCATTTCGTGTTTTAGTTACTATGGTATTTTGAAAGAAAGAACGATCAAATATTCCAATGCTAACTTTTACTATTACAAGAATAAAGAGGTTTGGGGTTTAGATGATTATGATGAGAGTGACTGGCCACAAGGCTATATGCTGTATATGAAAGAGAGTCAGGATCACAAGGGCTATGCAGAAAGCTTTACAGTGTTATCACCAATGGACTATAATGAAATGGAGCCCTGGTTTGATACTTACATTGAAAGAAGAGGAGATGATTATATAAAAATGAAGCATGATAAAAGTGAAAGAGTCCTGACTGTGTTGGAAGACAAATTCCCTGATATTCGTTCATGTATTGAATCTTCTTATGCTTCAACCCCGTTAACGTTCAGAGATTATACAGGGGTTAGAGGAGGTGCAATGTATGGTGTTAAAACAGATTCCCGTAATCCGATTGCATCGCAGGTATTGCCGCGAACACGTGTTAAGAACCTGTTTCTGACCGGGCAGAATATTAATATGCATGGTATTCTTGGGGTGTCAATCGGAGCTGTAATTACTTGCGGCGAAATTGTTGGCATCAACGAAATTATAGATGAATTACGGACGTTTAAACAAGAAACGATGTAATTATGAAATGGATTAAGTATATACTGATAAGTTTTGTTATTCTTGCTGCAATATTGTTTGTTGCAGTCAGGTCAATGATTCTTGAGCCACCAGTTGTTGAAAACAAAGATGTATTGCAATCATCTGTCATTCATGTGAATGATAGCCTGAGTATGTGCAAGGATAACTGGCTAAAGCTGAATGATGGTGGCATTAGTGAAATGTATATCAGTGGTTCGCCATTTGAAATGGGTGTGCGCAACGGTATGCTTACGAAAGAGTTAGCCAGTACGCAGGAAGCGTACTTCTTTGACTTTATCAGTTCGCTTATTCCTTCCAAAGCCACACTTCAGTACCTGAAGTACTTTATTTCATATTTTAATAAGGATTTGGATGAGTACATTCCACTTGCTCTTCGACAAGAAATATATGGAATCTCACTTTTTGCCTCGGATGAGTATGATTTTGTGGGCGAAAAATACCACCGTATACTAAATTATCATGCCGCTCATGATATTGGACATACCATTCAGAATATGAATTTGGTGAATTGTACTGCATTTAGCATACAGAATGAGCTGACAACAGATAGTTCGCTTATCATTGGACGGAATCTTGATTTCTCTGCCGGCGATGATTTTGCACGCCATAAGCTGGTGGTATTCTGTGAACCGGATAGTGGATACAAGTTTGCTTATATCTCCTGGGGAGGTATGATTGGCGTGCTTTCAGGCATGAACGAGCACGGCTTAACCGTCACGCTCAATTCAGCCAAATCGGGTATCCCGTTATCAGCAAAAACACCTGTTTCACTCATCTCCCGCGAAGTGCTTCAACATGCCAAAACGATTGAAGAGGCATATAATATCATTCAGTCATACGATTCATTTGTGTCCGAATCTTTCTTTATCGGTTCTGCCATCGATAAAAAGGCTGTTATTATTGAAAAAAGCCTCGATGCAGTGGCCATATACGACTCGAAAGAAGCAAAGCTGGTACTAACTAACCATTTTCAGAGTGATGAGCTTAAGGACACAGAACTGAATATAGAATCCATTGAAGAAGGCTGTTCAATGTATCGTATGCAACGAACGCATGAACTGATTGATGCTTATGAGCAACTTGATGTTCAATGTGTGGTTGATATATTAAGAGATAAAAGGGGAACGGATAACCGTTCCATTGGCATTGGAAATGAAGCTGCTGTCAACCAATTAATTTGTCATCATTCGGTTGTGTTTAAGCCGGAGGAAAAGATAATGTGGGTTTCAAAGTTTCCATACCAGGAGAATGGTTTTGTGGCCTATGACCTGAATAAAATATTCTCAAAAAACTTTGATGTTGAAAACCATGCTGTTAGTGTTGATTCATTGGAGGTCGCGGCATCTGATTTTTATCTGGCAAATGGAGTAGATGACGTTTGGCAATACCGTGCTACGCTTGATAATATTAAGTCATATTTAGATAGCGAATCAGTGCCTCATTTGAGTAATACTGCTGTTGATGCCATTGTTGAGCAGAATAAAGACTTTTATTATACCTGGTATATTTTGGGTCAGTATTTCGAAAGAACAGGTGATCCAGATAAAGCGTTAGCATATTACGAACAATCGCTTAAGTGTAAAATACCGCGCATGGTTGATAAACAACAAGTGCTAAACAGAATTGAAGAAGTAAAGAATGAGTATGACAATAAGTAAGTTAAAGGTACCCTTTATTTCCTTTTCCAGTTTTACATTTATAGGCTTGATAGTTTGGTGGTTTCGCGACATCCGCTACTTCGCTTTGTTTTCAGGTATTGGAATGACAGAGTTTTGTGTACGCAGCTTTCTGGTGAAGTATCCCCAATACCGACAACAGGTTAGGCTAATTGTACAAGCCATTGTTGGAGGTTTTCTGCTGTTTTTCCTGAGTTTAACAATTGGTGTGAATTTTCAGTTTCCGCAAATTATATTTGATGCCACTGAGGGTATTGTAACAGGCGCACTAATTCAAACATTGGTTGCTCGCCTTATTGTCCCGTTTTTCCTTGGTAATGCCTTTTGTTCAAGAGCTTGCTGGACAGGTGTGTTTTTTGAGCTTACCAACACAAAAAAGAGTAAAAAAGTATATGAGCGAAACAACTACCTGGCATGGGGATATTTATTATTGCTGGTTATAACTGCCATAGTTGTTGTGAATAAAATGGTTAATCCGGCAACTGATGTTGCCGTTCGAAAAGCTTTTATCATTGGGGAGAATTTATATATCATAACGGTTGGTTTTGTACTAACCTTTTTGGTGGGAAGCAGGGCCTATTGTCGCTTATTATGTCCGTTTCTGACAATATCGGGCTTGTTGTCTCCGTGGTCATATTTTAAAGTTCGTCCCACTCAGCAGACTAATTGTTCAGGTTGCATGAAGTGTAATAAAACCTGTCCAATGTATGTTGATGTACATGGTTTTGTGAAAGAAAATAGAGCCATAAATCACCGGCAATGTATTTTATGTGAGCGCTGTGTAAGTGCTTGTAATAATGATGTAATTAAAGTAGATAGTAATCGAAGTAATACCAATTATACTATGAAGTAAGTTTAAGTATTTTGGATTTGGACAATGCATAAAAAGGAGGCATAGCCATAGTTCTGTCGAATTTTTTATAGCGAAATATAAATTCAAAAGTGGATAACAATAACACTAAGTTCATGGTAATGTTGGTATATAAAGTTGATTAGGTAATGACTAATATATTCAAACTTTTCAGCACATGTGTATTGTACAGTTTTATCTGTACAACGGTTTTAAGTCAGGCATTTGGTAATGAAGAAGGTTTTTTACCTACTCCAACAGGTTCACATACCATTGGAACAACCAGTTTCTTTATGAAGGATAGCCTGCATAAAAAAGGTTGGTTCTCAAAAGAAGATTATAAGCGTCTCCATATTAAAATATGGTACCCTTCTGATTCGTTGGTGTCAAGCAACAATCGAAACAAGTATTTGAATGGGTATGACCTGGATGATATATACAATTTGTTTAAGAAAAAAGGGATTGAACAGGAAGACATCATTAACATAGCTAGCCACCGGACATTCTCAAAAGATAACTTGCCGGTTTCTGATGCCAGGACCAGTTATCCGCTTATTATTTTTACTCCGGGCTACTATTTTGGATTAAGTGATATTTATTCCGCCTTTGCCGAAAACCTGGCAAGTAACGGTTATATTGTTTGCAGCATAATTCATGTACATGAGCAAATATGCATTAAGGATGCTCAACAAGGCAATACCGATTTGAAAAAGGCTAAATCGTCATTACCGTTTTTACAATGGTGGCTGGCCGATTTAACCTGTTTCAGAGATGTTAACAAGGCAAAAAATCAGGAGCGCCTGACCAGGTATTACTTAAGGCGTCTTTCTCGTTTTGATAAAAAAATTGAAAGTTGGGAAGCCAGTACCTTATATGTCATCGACTATCTTAAAAATCAAAAACAAATACCGGAAAACAAACTGTATTCTAAAATAGATTTTGAGAATATCGGTACTTTCGGGCAATCATTGGGCGGCGCTTTATCCAACCATTTATGTGTATCACATAATGAGATAAAAGCAGGTGCCAGCATGGATTGTATTCAGTTTGGTGACGTTATAGATTCAGAATCAACAAAGCCCTTATTGCTCATAGAGAGTGATCATCAAAAAAAGTGGAAAATCGGTAATGAATATATTTATCGCGATATAGATCATCTGGAATACCTGAGAATAAAAGGAGCTCTGCATTTTTTATTTTGTGATCTGCCATATTATGATGCTACGATTGGTGATTCAACAGTTAAAGGATTTATAGGCGATGTTGATGGTGAAAGTGCAATAGGTATGATTAACAACACTGTACTAAATTTCTTTAATCATCATTTACAGGGTAATAAATCTGTAATAGCCGAAGAAAAAATTGATGATGACATGTATTTATACCAAATATCTAACAAATGTATATACCTGAAATAGAAACTCAACCACAAGAACAGATCAAACTCTTTCAGGAATCAAAACTGAAGAATTTATTAACTTATCTAAATGATAAGTCAGCATATTACAATGCCTTTTTTAAAAAGCATAAGGTTGATATCAATACTATATCTACGCTGGAAGATCTGAGTAAGATACCAACTACTACCAAAGATGATTTGCAGGAGCATAACTATGATTTTTTGTGTGTTCCACCATCAAAAATTATCGATTACCTTACAACTTCAGGTACAAGCGGAGAGCCGGTGGTATTTGCCGAAACGGAAAATGACTTAAAACGCCTGGCTTACAATGAGTATATATCATTTGCCTGTGCTACAGCTAAGCCCGATGATATTTTCCAATTGATGGTTACGCTCGACAGGCGATTTATGGCCGGAATGGCCTACTACGAAGGTATACGCAAACTGGGGGCTGCCATCGTTAGGGTAGGACCGGGTAATCCGGGTTTACAATTCGATACCATTGAGCGAATTAAACCAACTGCACTCGTAACGGTACCATCTTTTTTACTTAAGCTGGTTGAATATGCTGAGAAGAATAATATAGATTATAAAAATTGTTCTATCAAAAAGGCAGTGTGTATTGGCGAAAGCATTCGTAATGAAGACTTTTCGCTCAATAAGCTGGGACAGCGGATAAAAGATAAGTGGGACATTGAGCTGTTTTCAACATATGCCTCTACTGAAATGGGTACAGCTTTTACCGATTGTCAGTATGGTATGGGAGGTCATCATCATCCTGAAATGATAATCGTTGAGTTCTTAGATGAAGATGAAAATCCGGTTGAACCAGGAACGCCTGGTGAAGTTACTATTACAACTCTTGGTGTTGAAGGCATGCCCTTGCTGCGATTCAAAACAGGTGACATTTGCAACCATCATGTTGAAAAGTGTCTTTGTGGCCGAACAACAACGCGCTTAGGTCCTGTAATAGGACGTAAAAACCAAATGATTAAATACAAGGGAACAACACTGTATCCACCGGCATTGTATGATGTTTTGAATGACATTAACGGGGTTGATAATTACGTTGTTCATGTAGATAAAAATACCATTGGCACAGACGATATTGAAATTCGTATTGGTACCAGTTGCGGTAATGAACTATTGGAGAAAAAAATAAAAGACAGGTTTAGAACAAAACTTCGCGTGGCGCCTTCAGTGGTGTTTTATTCGCCGCAGGAGATAGCAAAAATGCAATTTCCAGAGTTAAGCAGAAAGCCTATAACCTTTGTAGATAACCGATAAAAAGACTATGGTGGATTTAAATGCGATAATGGAAGATATGCGTCCTTATAACGATACAGAAGTGAAGGAAGCAATGGCGCGCATGCTGGAAAAAGAGGAGTTTAAAGGTGTACTAAATTATGTGTTTCCCGATAAGAGTATTAGTGAATCAATGCGTTTGATGCAGGAGATTGATTCAACACAAAGTTTTCAGGAAAAGTTTAGCAGTAAGGCCGTTGATGAGGTACTAAATAAGACAGCGACTCAATTCACGTATTCTGGTCTTGAAAATATTCGCCCCGATGAGTCCTATTTATTTATATCTAACCATCGCGATATTGTCATGGATAGTGCGATTCTGCAAAATATCCTTTATAAAAACGGGCACCGGACTTCACAAATTACTTTTGGCAGCAACCTGATGAGCAGTCAGTTTATTGTGGATATAGGTAAGGTTAACAAGATGTTTACCTTTTTCAGAGGAGGTACACGAAACGAGATCTATCAAAACGCATTGGTACATTCGGCTTATATCCGCAAGGTAATTGGAGAGATAAATGAATCGGTATGGATTGCCCAGCGTGACGGTCGCACAAAAGATGGTAATGACCAGACTCAGGTATCCTTGCTAAAAATGCTAACGATAAAACAAAAGGATAATGTGGCTGCCATTAAGCAGTTTAATATTGTGCCAATAACAATCTCATATGAATATGAGCCATGTGATGTTTTTAAAGTCCTTGAGCGTATAAAGTCAAAAGAAGGTTCATATAAAAAGGCAAAAGATGAAGACTTTATAAG
>JAKSBD010000443.1 GCA_022361295.1 Bacteroidales bacterium | reverse complement strand
TCATCGATGTAACCATTTTCATCATCATCCACACCATTTTCACCATTTAGCTCAGTCTCATTGACCCAAACTGCATCCTTTAAATCCTCATGCAGAATATCAATACCTCCATCAATGATGGCCACCACCACATCTGAGGAACCAGTTTGTACTTTCCAGGCTTCAAACAGGTTTATGTCTGCACCAGCCACAGCGTCATCACGCACAGTACCATCATTGTTGTAATGCCACTGTTTTCCTAGGCGAGGATCATCAAACGGCATGTTATTCAATTCTGATGAAGAATAAGTTTTCGCAGGTCTTGCATCACCAACAGACACTTCCCTTATCACTTCAGCATAAGCTACCTCATCAAGTTTAGCATACTCGTTGACCACCTGCTGTGGATCATAACTCATATCGTAATCAACCACATACCATTGATCTAACCCATGCTTTCTGTATTTATCCTCAAATTTAGGCGAATAAGGAATGATACGCTTAATTGAAGTTGCTGCCACATTTTTTGAAACAGCATCAAATCCCACTATCCCGGTTTCAACACCATTTTTTGTGGATTTTAGTTTTGAAAGAGATTTTAAAGAGGAGGTCTGAATTTTTACTCTGATCTTTCCTTTTAACTTCCCGTCAACGTACTGCTGAGCATTGAGTCCAGCTACCATCATGGTCATAAGTATAACAACCAGATGGATTTTCATTAGTAGTCTTCGTTTCATTTTATTGATTTTAAAATTTTACGATCGATTCTGATTTGACCAATCATTACGAACGCGATTCTGAACTTTAGAATTTTGCTTTTAAGTTTAGTCGCAATATAAAGGCCGTCATCAGCAGCTAAAATTTTAAACACACAGTGTTAATACTCTCTTGGTCTATGCTATCCATAGAAATAGTACTATCGGAAGTTAATTCCACCGTATTTTTACCACTACACAAGGCTCCAACACACTCATTAACTGACACTATAAATGAGGCAACTTTAAAAGGTCAGATGAGGTGTTTTATGAGCAAGATTAACGCTATTGGAGTTTATAATACGCCTATAACACGAAGCAATAATTGATTTGGCGGATATAAAAAAGGCTCTTGCAAATATGCAAAAGCCTGAGATCTATTTTTTACCATAAGTGAACTCTTATAATTCCGAGAGGTATTTGATAAGGTTAATATCCGTATTGGTCAACCCTAATTTTTTACGAATACGAGATCGTTTTACCTCAACACTTTTTGTACTTTGATGTATTAATGCAGAAATCTCTTTGGAGTTCATATTCAGTTTAAGAAAAGCACACACTTTCAGCTCCGAAGGTGTTAAATCAGGTGCCAGTTTCTCCAATTTCCTGTAGAAATCGGTATGTACATTCTGGAAACGCAGCTCAAACTCTTCCCATACTTCCGGCTCTGCCCCACCCTGCAAATCAAAGATAATGCGCTGCACCGATTCTTTATTCTCAGGTTTCATTTTGGTCTTCAAACGCAATAGACGCCCTGATACATTGTTAATTAACTCGTGCTTCTTAAGCAAATACATAACGTTCGTAGTCAGTTCCCTGTTCTTAAGCTCTAAATCTTTCTCCAGACTTTCTTTCTCTGTATGAACCCGCTTAGCCCTGCTGCGCCACAAACTGTATAGCAACACAAAAATCACAAGCAAAAAGATAACAATACCCAAAATGGCATAGACAGTTACCATGTGCCTGAAATGCTTTTCAGCCCGTTCTTCGCGCATGGTGTTGAATTCATACTCAAGTTGCAAACGGGTTGTTTTTTCAACAACAGACTCATTGACTGCCTTATTCTTTGTCTCATGAAACTTTTTAAGGGCTTTGTTGGCTGATTGATGGTCACCTTTAAGCTCATAAATTTCGGCCTGATGTCCATAGGCTTTCTCCATAAAGTTTAAAGACTCTATTTTTTCGGCATATGTAATGGCCTGTTTATTGGCAAATGCTGCGCTATCGATGTTATTAACCGAAAGAAAATAATCTGTCAGCAAATCATATGAACTGGCTATACCCATCAGGTTATTATCTTTTATCCTGACCTTAAGCCCTTCATTAATATAAGGCAGCGCTTTAGAAGGCTGATTATTTCGCAGGTATAAATCGCCCAGGTTGTTATTGGCAATACCCTGCTGTACCAGATCATTATTCTTGATGGCCTCGACCATTGCTTTTTCAAAATATTCAATAGCAGCCTGATAATTCTCCTTCTCCATATAAATGCTGCCAATATTGATGTAGAAAATCTGGATTTGACGCATATAAATATCATTCCCCTCTGACAGTAGCTTTGTGTTCCACTCAAGGGCATCATTAAAATGCTTTAATGCACCATCGTAATCTTCTAAATGAAAGCGAACTGCTCCTAGGTTTAATTCAACACCTATCAAGCGCATAAAATCTTCATTATCTTTCAGTAAAGCTTTTGATTGTAAAAACATTTCGGTGGCTTTGGCATAGGCTCCTGTCCTGAGAAAAACAACGCCAAGATTGTTCAATGCCTTTGCTCTGAGTTCGTATTGACCAACATCTTCAGACTCTATCACTGCTCTGTTGGCATATTCAAAGCTTTTTTTGACATCGGTATGCTCATATTCATACGAAACCTCAATTAACAATTCAACCCGGTCTCCAATACTTTCGCTCGCATTATACTTAGCTAACAAACTATCAACTTTAAACTGCTCCTGTGCTAACATTGGTTGAATACCTGTTGCTAAAAGCAGTAATAGAATAAAGTGAATTTTGTTAGTAGCGTTACGTAATCGTGTACCCATATAAATATATTTTAACGAATCCTCCCGGCTTTATATGATCAACCCAGGCCATCCTGCTATGTTTTACAATTCCCCATGCCCTAGACTGATTTTTCAGGAAATGGTTGCGTCTACTGATAAAAGATTTTTATATTCATGTGTCAATATTAATATGAATATAAGAAATGAATTTAACAATAAAGCCATTTAACGAATTAAACTTAAAAGAGTTATATAATTCGTTACAACTAAGGGCAGAAATTTTTGTGGTGGAGCAAAATTGCGTTTATAATGATTTAGACGGTACTGATGAATTGGCTCATCATCTTTTGGCTACTGATAACGGCCATGTGGTGGGTTATGTACGAATACTTCCTGGTGGCACACGGTTTAAACATACGTCAATCGGGCGACTGGTTGTACATAAGGATTACCGCTTTAAAGGGCTGGCCAGACAACTGATGGATGAATCTGCTAAATGGATTTTTGAAAACTGGAAGTCGAAGCTTATTCAAATAAGTGCTCAAAAGTACCTTAAAGGATTTTACGAAAGCTTAGGATATGTGATAATCTCTGAGGAATATCTGGAAGATGGTATTCCACATGTAAAAATGGAGTTAGTAATGAATAATTAGGGATGTTTTCTGCAGAGCTCCACAGCTGTAAAAAACCAACTAAATATTATTTGTACTTTTAAAGTCAAACAACAATTATAATGAAGGATCAGAAAGCCATATTACATAAATGCCTCAGAAACGACTGGCCTGCTTTTGTTATAGCCGGCACCGATGTTTGTGCTGTTGAAACCATGGAAGCCTACCTTGAAATAGCGAGACAGAAAGGATGTAGCAAAGCCTTTTTGGATGATATGCAACTGGTAATTGACGAAATGAAGCACTTTCAGAAGGATGAACCTGAACACATTAAAATACCTGATTAGGAATACAGGTCATTAGGTCGATAGATTGTTAGATTATTAGAACGAAGGAATTTTAACCTTAAGGACAGTAAGACAAAAATTACGAGCAAGTAACCAATATCTAAAATGAAATTAATAAGCATATGTCCCAATTGTCGGGAAGAAATAAAAATCCCGTCTTTCTGGATAGCAGACCGAATTGATCTGGCTAAGGCTAAAGGTCAGGAATTTGAAAGTTCCTGCAAAAGATGCAATAAGAAAACTATTATTCATGTTGATGACGTGAAAGCGGTGGCTGATAAAACAGTTGCAATTATTGGTTTAATTGCTTTTTTCCCGGCCTTAATAGCAAGCTATTTTCTTTGGCAATATGGCTTTATTGCCTACGCTACTATTGCCTTTCCTGTTATTGCCAGCTCGTCAGCCAGGCACAACCAGCGAACAAAAATAAATCAATTCAACTTATTACATTACGACTCTAAACGTAACAAAAGGTAAATGGCCAAACGAATCATCATAAAACCCTGGTTAATTGTTGGACTACTTCTGGTCATTCCCACTTCATTATTCACGGCCATTGAGTTATTAAAACTAAATGACCAGGAGGGGGTTATTGAATCGATTTATACCAAGCAGCTGGAATCGGTTTTATTCTCAATCAACCAATACACCGACGATATAACTAATAATTGGATTGATAACCTGTACAAGGACATCAACCTTAATGATTATACCAGTACCAGCGAAATAGATTTAAAGAACAATAAGCATGTTAAGTCGTTCATTCTGCATCCTATTGACTCTACATCTCTTAAACTGAACGAGTTTGTTATTACTAATGATACACTTCAGGAAGAAATTACAGAACAATTACTGGCACATTCAAAAGAAATAGATCAGCTTAAACGCTATATAAAAAGTGGCTACCGAAAAGTGATTGGTATTGACCTTGAGTATCAGAAACACCTTTCAATGCTGGTATTCATTACTGAGCTTGAAGAAAGAACTTACCTGAATATTCTTCTGCTGGATGCACAGTACTTTATCAGTAATGCACTTTCACCACGTATTCAAATGGCTGCCGGTAACGACCTTATTATTGTGGTAAGGCACAGTAAAACAAATGAACTGATAGCATCGAGCTTGCTTAATGAAGCCCCGGACGAAGTCATTAAAGAACAGGCCATCTGGCTGTTACCCGACTACTCACTGGGTATTTTACCTGTTGGCATAAGTATTAGCGAACTGGCTAATAAACGAGCCACACAGAATATTGGCCTGCTTATAATAGTCGACATAATGCTGATTGTTGGCGCCTGGTTGTTTTACAGAAATGTTAAAAGAGAATTGCACCTGGCTAAGGTAAAATCAGATTTTGTTTCCAATGTTTCGCACGAGATAAGAACGCCTTTGGCGCTGATAAGTATGTATGCCGAAACTCTTCAACTGGGTCGCCTAAAAGATGAAAGTAAGCGTCATAAATACTACGACATTATCTATCGTGAAACCCAACGACTATCTGGCATAGTCAATAATATACTTAACTTTTCGCGCATTGAAAGCGGACGGCAGAAGCTAAGTTTTGCTCAACTGGAAATTAATGAGATTGTGTATGAGGTGGAGAATAACTATCAATATCACTTTACTAAAAACGGTTTTGTTGTAAGCATAGAAACAGACGACTCATTACCTTCAGTTATTGGCGACCGACAAGCCGTTACCGAGTGCCTGATTAACCTGATTGATAATGCCATTAAATACAGTGCTGATATAAAAGAAATAAAGATATCAACCGGCCTCAAAGGTCAATTCCAATATATTGAAGTTACTGATAAGGGTATAGGAATACCGGCGAAAGAACAAAAGCATATATTTGAAAAGTTTTACCGGGTAACCAAAGGAGCACTTGCCCATCATGCCAAAGGATCGGGACTTGGGCTAAGCATTGTGAACCATATTATAGAATCGCACAATGGTAAAATGGAAGTTGAAAGTACAGAGGGTGCCGGAAGTAGTTTTAGAATATTATTACCAACCAACAAAGCGAATAAACAATGAAGCAGATATTAATAGTTGAGGACGAGCCGGATATGCAATCGGGCATTAAAGATAACCTGGAATTTGAAGGTTATGAGGTAGATACTGCTTCGGATGGTAAAGAGGGTTTGGTTAAGATATTAAGTAATAACTATGACCTTGTTCTGTTGGATGTTATGCTTCCTTTGATGAGTGGTTTTGATGTGTGTAAGAAAGTGCGTCACGAAGACAATGATACACCTATTATCTTTTTAACTGCCAAAGGTGAAGAGATTGACAAGGTGATTGGTTTAGAATCCGGTGGAGATGACTATCTTACAAAACCATTTAGCCTGCGCGAATTACTGGCCCGTGTTAAAGCGGTGCTTAGACGTACCGAAAAAAGCTCTGCCAAGGTATCATCGCAAAAAGTGGAGATTGGCAGATTAACAGTCGATTTTGAAACATTCACAGCCTTTGTTGATGGAGATACGGTGAAAATGACCAGCAAGGAATTTGAGATATTACAATACTTCCTGAAGCATAAAAATGCAACCATCAGCCGCGACAGCCTGCTTGATAATGTTTGGGGTTACGACTTTCAGCCGACAGCCCGAACTATCGATAATTTTATTCTTAAGCTACGCCAGAAGATAGAAGACAATCCTAACGATCCGCAGATAATTATTACCGTTCATGGAATGGGGTATCGAATGGTTAAGGGGTAGGTTATGGGTGCAAGGTTAAAGGT
>JAKSBD010000361.1 GCA_022361295.1 Bacteroidales bacterium | reverse complement strand
GAGACGCTGAGGCGCAAAGTTTTATTATTTGTCGAACTGTTGATGTGTCAAATCGTCGAGTTGTTTAAAAAAAATAACCGCAGAGACGCTGAGGCGCAGAGGTTTATTATTTGTCGAACCGTTGATTTGTCGAATTGAGTAATTGTTGATTTGTGATTTGTTAATTCGTCGAATCGTTGAACTGATAAAATGTCGAATTGTCTAATCGTCTAACAGACTAATTAATAACCAAGCTGCAAATAAAGGGCCGTTAGGCCTGTAATCTTTGTAGAAGATATTGCCATATTGCAAATCAGGGGGCGTTAGCCCTGTGTTCTTCGTAGGAAATATGCAAGATGAGAATTGGAGGGGCGTTAGCCCTGATATCTAATTATTCTATACAATTAAGATGTTAGGGCTAACGCCCCTATTATTTTTTATATGCTTTTTCATTGCTACGAAGATTACAGGGCTATCGCCTCTAATCACTTCGAAGTTGATGATATTTTTCTCGATACAAGTATTAAATCGTAAAAGTATTTCTCAATTTACATATGGTTTTCGAACACTCGTGAGCCTTGCCCCTTTTAGGCTTTCAGAACCTATGAAATATCTTTATATACAAGCTGAACGTATTATGCATATAGAAAAAAAGATACTAAGGCCATTAATAGACCCTTTAATTTAATTATAATTTAACGACGAATTATACATTACCAGATCAGACCCAACTTTTGAGCGTGATCCATAATCCGAGGTTTAAAGCCGTTTTAAATAGTAGATTGCAATAATATATGAAAGGTATGAAGAGTAATCGGTTAAAACTGTTTTATTCAGGCTGGTAGTAATTGATACAAAAAAAGAGGCTGGTTATTGAAACAGCCTCTTTTAGTATCTAATTCTTTTTCTTTTTTATGTCGGGATATTCTATCCGTGCATGGTAGATATTTTTCAGTTTGTTCTTAAACACCTCTTTGGCTTCGTTTATTTCACGGAACGTAACAGGAGCATTGATAAACTGATCTTCTTCCATTTGAATATTGATGATTTTCTCAACTAATTTATCAATCTCATCATCCGAGTAGGTCTTAAGACTTCGTGATGCAGCTTCAATAGAATCAGCCATCATTAGAATAGCTGTTTCTTTTGTGAATGGAGTTGGGCCGGGATAGGTAAATGTGCTAATGTCAGGCGTTCTATCCGGGTATTTATTGATGTAAGAGTTGTAGAAGTATCTGGTTTTTGTGGTGCCCTGGTGTGTGGTTATAAAATCAATGATCTGTTTTGGAAGATTATGTTTCTGGGCCAGCTTAACGCCATTATCAATGTGGTTAATTACAATTCTGGCACTTTCCTCAAATT
>JAKSBD010000429.1 GCA_022361295.1 Bacteroidales bacterium | reverse complement strand
TATTTCGTTATTCATTTTTAATGCTTGCCATTAGTGCAATGCTATTTACAGGTTGTAAAGACGATAGCAGTGATGATACACCTGCTGTTAATCCTGCCGAAGTATTAATGGACCACCTTGTAGCTATTGACATGGACTTAAACCATGTTATTAAAAATACAGACGGGCAGAAGTTTGTTATGGGAGCTCCGGCTGATGGTAATGTAAGCGCCAAACATGTTATCGATATCAGGACTGCAGATGCCTACAATGCCGGTCATATTGAGGGAGCTGTTAATGTTCAACTACCAAATATTTTAACGGAAGCAGCCAATGCTACCAAGCCAATTCTGGTTGTTTGTTACACTGGTCAAACAGCTTGTTATGCTACGTCGCTATTACGCTTATATGGTTACCACGATGCACAGGCTCTTAAGTGGGGTATGAGTGGATGGAATGCAAGTACTGATAGCTGGTCAACTCAAACTGATAATTTAGCTGACGGTCATGACAACTGGAGCTATAATGCAACACCTCCAACACCGAGTGTGTATGATATTCCTGAATTTATGACTACAGCTACAACTGGTGAGGCCATTCTTAAGGAACGTGTTGAATATGTTTTAGCTCAAGGTTTTAAAACTGCTAAGGCAGGTGATGTATTAAATTCACCGGGAAACTATTATATCAACAACTATTTTAACACAACCGATTACGGAGCATTCGGACATATTGAAGGCGCTTATCGTTTACACGAGCTATTGATTAATCCTTCTTCATCAAGTGTATCGTCAATGACCAACCTTGACCCATCAAAAGACATTATTACTTACTGTTATACAGGCCAGACTTCTGCTGTTATTACCGCTTACTTAAACGTATTGGGTTACGATGCATATAGCTTGACTTTTGGTATGAATAAATTATTCAACTCAGAAGATAGCTGGACAACTAACCAATGGGGTGGCGACTCTAATTCAAAGAATTTAGACGTAGTACAGTAATCAATTATTAAGAAAAGCCGCTTACAAAAGCGGCTTCTTTCACGCATCTAAAATCAAGTTATTATGATGAAACATATATTTTTATTAGCATTTGCAGCCCTTTTGTTGCTACCAGGTAAAGCTGCTGCACAAGGCTGTGAAGAGCCTGCTGATGATGACCAGATGATTAAAATGTTTGGTTACCTTCAAACCGAATATAACTATCAGTTCAAAGATGAGGCTGAGAGTGCATTTAATTTCAGAAGAGCGCGTTTAGGTGCCACCGGTAATATTCCTTATGACTTCTCTTATTATGTATTGATGGAAATGAGCCCGATGATTAGCGGCAATGGTAGTGCCTATTTACTAGACGCTTTCATCTCATACAATCGATGGGAATGGGCAAAGATTTCTGTCGGATCATTTAAGAATCCTTTCAGTATGGATTTAGGCGGCACAGCCTGTAGCGGACTTCATACCATCTTCCGTTCACGTGCTGTTGATCAGTTTATCGTACCCCAGCGCGATATGGGACTGATGATTCTTGGTGGTAACCGCGAAACATTTCTGCAATACCGTGTCGCCTTTATGAATGGTGTTGGAACATTAAACCATGAGAATAACAACAAAAAGGACTTTGTTGGTCGCGTAATATTGCACCCTATTGATGCCCTATATGTTGGTGGTAGTTACCGTAAGGCTTATCCTTTAGCTGATGAAGGTGAAGAGCGTACATCTTATGCACTTGAAGCTGAATTTAACTATGGTAACTTTAAATTACTGGGTGAATACATCTACGATGAAGGAGCTGTAGACCGATCACTTGGTGGCGGTTGTGGTGGTGAGCTATTACCAATTGGCGACGAGCGAAAAGGTGCATACGTACAGGCCATGTACATGACCAATTTAAATATTCAGCCTGTATTTAAGTATGAATTTTTTGATGCCGGTATTGATGACTACCGCGAAGACATCATGACTTTTGGTGTGAACTACTTCTTTAATGACTGGACCCGCCTTCAGGTGAACTACCTGTACAGAGCCGAAGATCCGACTGAAGTTAAAGACGATGGTCTTTACCTGCAATTACAAGTAAAGTTTTAATCGATAAAAACAAAGACGATGAAGAGATTAAGTATAATAGCAGCGCTTGTTATTTATACCATAGGAGCAGCTGCACAGGGAGATTTTATTTCGGTTAAAGAACTGGCCGGCAAAATCAATAGTAAAGATGTAATAATAATTGATGCTCGTAAAGATGCAGAATACAAAAAGGTACACATTCGTAATGCCATCAGCTTTCCGGTTGAAGAATTATCGACCAAAACGCCGGTTGAAGGTATTTTAAAAAGCGATGCCGAGCTTTGTAAAATCATGGGTGCCCATGGTGTTGACTTCAATAAAGAGATTGTTTTATACTGCAACAAAGGAAGTAATGCCGGACGCATGTACTGGATTATGAAAATGATGGGTGCCTCTGATGTGAAACTGCTGGATGGTAATCTTGATGCCTGGAAAGCAGCCCGAAAGCCAGTAACACGAATGCCTAAAATGCCTAAGAAAACAACTGTTACTGCAACATTAGATAAATCGACTTACCTTAACATGGCTGAAGTTAAAGCTAAAAAGTCAAATGGCAATGTGGTTTTGGTTGATGCCCGAAAAGACACCTATTTCAATGGCTCTGACCCTAAAAGCAAAGGCCATATTGAAGGAGCAGTAAGTATCAGTTCAGACCTTATGCGCGATGATAAAGGCTTACTAAAGTCGGATGAGGAATTGAATAAAATATTTACATCAAAAGGTGTAACAAAAGATAAAGAGGTAATTCTATACTGCCAGACAAGTACACGTGCCGGACTACTATACACAATTATGACAACCAAACTTGGTTACACAAATGTGAAAGTATATGATGGTGCTTACAACGAGTGGGTAACTGCTAATAAAGTTGTTTCATAAGATACCCTTTAAATCAGTTTAACTTGATTTTTAACAGGCTGTTCTGAACCCTTGAGCAGTCTGTTTTTTTTGTAATATGTTTTAAATCCGGCAATTTATTAGAAAAATAAAACCTGAGAGGGTTTAAAAATATTTCAAGTCTTTTATTTGCAGCTACATATATGAATTACCCATGTTCAGAGTGTTATTTACAACTCATAATTATGTCGTGCTGAAGGCACAACTTAATCCAGCCCCAGATATAACATAGCGATATCTTTGGTCTTT
>JAKSBD010000043.1 GCA_022361295.1 Bacteroidales bacterium | reverse complement strand
TTACATATCAGAGTGAAGTTATAAAAGATCTTCATTTCAGTGTTGATGTCAAACGTTATGACAACTTAAATGATATCCTTGATATGCTTGAACTAACTGAGAAAGTCTACTTTACGATCAACGGATCAGAAATAATTATAAATAAGCACTAAAAAAACAGGAAGTGGTGCAACACTCCCTGTTTAAACCTAAGAGTTAGTGTCTTAGGCTAAATGTTTAATCATTCAATTACAAATCTATGAAAAAAAATCGGGAATTATTGTACCCGGATGGGAGGGGTACACCCAAAATTATGAGGATTATGAGATTAACCCTTATCTTAATGTTCGTTGTACTCTGGCAGGTTTCGGCAACCACATACAGCCAGGAAGCGAAGCTGAAACTCAATGTAAGAAATGCATCTGTTAAGGAGGTGTTTAAAGCCATCAAAAAGCAGAGTGAATTTACCTTTATTTTTAATGAAGAGGATATTGCAGAAGTTGAATCGATCTCATTAAATGTTAATGATGAAACCATTGAGTCTGTATTAAGAACCTGTCTGTCTGAATCTGGCTTAACCTGGCAGGTGATTGATGAAGTAATAATTATCAAGCCCGATAATAAGTATGTTCAGCAGGAAGACATCATTGTTAAAGGTAGAGTTACCGACGACAAGGGTCTGCCTATACCAGGGGTTAATATTATTGTTGTTGAATTTAACAATGGTACGATCACCGATGCAGATGGTTATTATGAATTACGTGTACCCGATGCAAATGTTAACCTGGCTTTTACTTTTATTGGATTTGAAAAACAAACAATAGCGCTTCAAGGTAAGACTGAGCTTAATGTAAAGCTACAAACTGAAGTCAGTGAAATTGGCGATGTAGTGGTTACCGGTTATTATAACCAGACAAAAGAGAGTTTTACAGGTGCTGCTACTACTATCAATGCAGACAGGTTACAAGAAGTAAGTAATAACAATGTATTACAAGCTATTCAGGTATTTGATCCATCCTTTAAAATAATGGAAAACAACGAATTCGGGTCTAATCCCAATAGGATGCCTGAGATTGAAATAAGAGGGCAGGCTAGTTTTCCTGGTTTATCTGAGAATGAAATTCGCAGTAATCCTAACCAGCCAACATTTATTCTGGATGGTTTTGAAGTGAGTGTCGAAAAGGTGTATGATCTGGATATCAACAGGATTGCCAGCGTAACTATTCTTAAAGATGCCAGTGCAACAGCTATCTATGGTTCGCGAGCGGCAAACGGAGTTGTGGTTATTGAAACAAAGGCACCCGAAAAAGGAAGATTACGTGTCAATTACACATTTGATGGTACTTTTTCTGCGGCTGATCTTAATGATTATGACCTGTTAAATGCAGAAGAAAAGTTAAGGGCTGAGCAATTGGCAGGACTTTATACCTCAGATAGGGTTACCGGAGATAATTATAGCGAACAGGTCGATCTTGATCAGATATATAATGCCAATTTGCAGGAAGTTCGTTCAGGTGTTAATACCGATTGGATTGCACAGCCTGTAGAAAATGCCTTTTCACATAAGCATTCTTTGTTTCTGGAAGGCGGTGATGACGTAATACGCTATGCTCTCGAAGCTAATTATAACAATGAAAATGGTGTGATGAAGGAATCAGGCCGAAACCGTTATGCTGTTGGTAGTATGTTATCTTATCGATACAAAGATATCACATTTAAAAATCACCTAATAGTGACGCAGGTAGACGCACCTGAATCACCTTATGGTTCATTCTCTGATTATGCCAAGTTAAATCCTTATTATCGATTAAAAGATGATACTGGTCGTTACATGCAGGTTTTGCGAGCCGATTATGAAAGTAGGTCAACACCTACCCAATATTCAGGACTTTATGATGCAAATTACCTGGCTAACATCAATAAAAGTAAGTATACTAATGTAACCAATAACTTTTCAATTGACTGGATGTTGTTGGAGGGCTTGCGCTTGAAAGGTAATGTGTCTTTCCAGATACAAAATAATAAGAATCAAAATTTTCAGTCTCCTGAATCCATCAAATTTCTAAATACTCCGGAGGAAGACTTTAACCTGAGAGGAACATACGAGGTTGGTGATAGTGAAATGTTCATGCTGGATGGTAACCTTGTTTTGAGTTATTTCAAGCAATTGAATAAGCACTTTGTAAATGCTGTTATTGGAGGTAATATTCAGGAGCAGACCATAGAGTCAGAATCTTATACAGCACAAGGCTTTGCTAACGATCGACTTAGTCATGTGAGTTTTGGTGCCCAGTTTGAAGAGAATTCATCACCAACGGGTTATGAAGAAACAAGCAGACTGGCCGGGGCATTTTCGAATGTGAATTATAATTATGACAATCGTTTTCTCACTGACGTATCATTAAGAATTGATGGTTCATCAAAATTTGGTAAAAATCAGCGCACAGCACCATTCTGGTCTGCCGGAGTTGGATGGAATATTCATAACGAAGCCTTCTTTAAGGAAAATAATAAAGTAAATGAAGTTCGTTTAAGAGCTAATGTTGGTGAAACCGGAGGAGATAACTTTTATGCCTATCAGTCACTTACTACCTATAACTACATTACCGATCGCCATTACCGATTAAATAATGGGGCATATATTAAGGCACTGGGTAATGAGGACCTGAAGTGGCAGACAACCATTAAAAGAAATGCGGGATTGGATTTAGCTTTGTTTAATAACCGTTTAATGGTTTCAGGTAACTATTATTACGATACTACTAAGGACTTGTTAACACAAGTGTCCATTGCTCCGTCGATTGGTTTTTCAAGTTATACATCAAACATGGGTGATGTACTAAATAAAGGATTCGAACTTAGTTTGAATACAGTGATATACAGAAATCTTGAGAAAAATATCAGTGTTAATCTTTTCGCTAATGTAAGGCATAATATCAATGAGATACAGAAGATATCTGATGCTTTAAAAGAATATAACCGCAAAGCAGCTGAAAATCAAAATAAAGAAGTGGAGAAGCATGACGAGGAAAATAAAGATGTTTATGATTTTGATAATGCGAATGATTTAATCAGTACTTCACCTGTTTTGCAATTTAATGAAGGAGAGTCTCTTTATGCCATCTATGCCGTGCCTTCGTTGGGTATTGATCCAGTGACTGGTCAAGAGGTTTTTCTGGATCGTTTTGGTAACCCAACCATGCAATGGGATGCACGTGACCAGGTGGTAGTTGGTGAAGCACAACCTGAATTTGAAGGCTATTTTGGAACTAATACTTCGCTTGGTAACTGGAGTTTTAATTTAAGTTTTAATTATCGCTTAGGAGGACAGATATATAATCAGACACTTATCAACAGGGTGGAGAATGCCAATTTGTATGATAATGTTGACAGGCGTGTGTTGGAACAACGATGGACAGCCCCTGGTGATGTAAAACCATTTAAAAGTATAGCAGATAGGAATATAACAAGGGCTTCATCGCGTTTTGTTGAAGATGAGAACATGCTGGCTCTGTCATCTGCACGTGTTTCTTATACATTCAATCAAAAATCATTGAAAAATTTGGGATTACAACATCTTAAATTATCGATGTATATGAATGATGTATTCAGAATTTCAACAGTGAAGCAGGAACGTGGTTTGTCGTATCCGTTTGCTCGTTCTGTATCATTTTCGTTACAAACCAATTTTTAATCAATGAGCTATGAAGAATTTAATTTATATAATCATATTAACGTCGTTAGTCCTGTTTTCATGCGAAGACTGGATGGATATTCAACCAAAATCAGAAGTTGATCAGGTTGATCTTTTCTCATCAGAGGAAGGTTATATGGATGCTTTGAATGGTGTTTACCTGATGTTGGGAGAAGGAACTTTATATGGCGATCGCTTAACCATGAGTTTTCTGGATATTCTCGCGCAGAATTATTTTATACCTACGGGACATTCTTACATGGATGTTGTGTTTCATAACTATGAAACAGAATTTGGAGAAAACCAGATAAGCGGTGTGTGGAATAAAGCTTATAATGTTATCGCCAATTGTAATAACATTATTGACCACCTCAATCTGGATGATCAAGATAGATTTTCAGGTAATAATTATAAGCTCATAAAAGGAGAGGCTTTAACAATTCGTGCCCATTTGCATTTTGACTTGTTACGCATGTTTAATGCCCCATACGTTAGTCAACCTGATTTTTTAGGTATACCTTATGTTGACGAGTATAAGATTGAGTTAACACAGCAATCGACCACGCAGGAAGCATTGGCATTAGTATTACAGGATCTGAAAGCAGCTTATGAACTGTTGCAGGATGATGAAGTGAGAAATGAGGATGAAGCTGGAGAATCATATCGCGAGAATCGCTTTAATTATTATGCTTCAGCGGCCTTATTAGCCCGAGTTTATTTATACATGGGTGATCATGCCAATGCGGCAATTTATGCTCAAGAGGTAATCGATGCTCAAAGATTTGAGTGGATGAAACCCGCAGATGTGATAGGGAACAATGATTATGTGTTTTACCCAGAGTTAATAATGGGTTTGTATTCTGTAAACATTGGAGAAACAGCCAGGGATATGTTTAAGCACACAGATAATAACAACCCTAATGAATTAATCTGCTCTGACCGTTCAAGTGATTGGTATGATGGTGATGATATTCGATTTAAGTATTGGTTCGAGGTCGAATCCACCATGGGCGGAGATAAACGATTTATGGTAAAATACAATCGTCCATTGGATGAGGAACAGGAAAAATCGTACCAGGATCCTGTACTACCTCTCATTAAGCTACCGGAGATGTATTTGATACTAGCTGAATGTAAAGGAAAAAGTAGTTTGCCAGAAGGCATTTCTGTTCTAAATGAAATGCGAACAGAGAGAAGAGCCATTACTCTGGATGAATCGGCTGATGAATCGGCATTTGCAGAAGCATTGGCCCGAGAATACGAGCGGGAGTTTTATGGCGAAGGGCAATTGTTTTATTTCTATAAACGAATGAATTATCCAACGCTTACAGGCATGGATGGCAGTAACTTGCCGATGGATGACGTCAAGTATACCTTACCACTGCCAGCGGATGAAGTGCAATTTGGAGGACGAGTAACCCAATAAAGAAAGTAAACATGAAGACATTAAAATATATATGTACAGCATTAATCATTTTGCTATTAGGCGCATGTGACGAAAATGAAACCATGCTTTATAATACAGAATTCAATGCTTTAAACTTTAAGTTAGAAACAGGATATACCAAGCTCGATAGTTTATATGTCAACTTTATGTTTTTACCCAATGGCGCTACAACAGAAAAGGTTAAGGTAAAAGTTAAACTGATGGGTATGCCAGTGGAAACGGATAGGTATTATAAGATATCAGAAGTACAAGATGAGTCTAGCGCAGAAGCTAATGTGCACTATACGGCCTTGCATGAAAAGTATTTATTTCCTGCCGGAGAAACGGAAGCCTATTTTGAACTGGAAGTCAAACGAGATGAATCAATGCGTGAGAATACATATCGTTTGATGTTGCAATTTGTGGAGAATGAGGATTTTAAGAGTGGAATTGAAAGCGAACAGTCATTTATTATTAATATCACCGATAATTTATTGGTACCCCCGCCTTTCTGGGAAGCTAATTACTTGCATTACAAGGCTGGTCCATACCATTGGAAGAAATGTAAAAAATACATTGAGATTGCAGGTGTAGATAATCCTGATTGGCACCCAGAACCATATGCAGCAGGTGATGTGTATGTGAAGGAAGCACGAATATGGTTTGAGGAGAATCCAACCTTTGATGAAGAAGGTAACCGTTTGTATTTTGAAAACCGCTAATGTTAAAAGCAAAAACAATGATAACAAGAATAATATATACAGCTCTTTGTCTGGTTGCGTTGTTCGGCTGTTTAGATGATAAAGGAAGCTACAGCTACATCGAATTGAATGAGGTGGAGAGTATTGAAGGGATCGAAGAGGCATATTCAATAACTAAGTTTGAGGATACATTACGAATTGCACCAACGATCAATTTCAAACTGGGCGAGGACACAGATTATGAATTTGAGTGGACGGTCAGTCACTGGGAATATAATGATGAAACGAGAGAGCGGGATAACTATGAAATAGTAATCTCTACAGAACGAAATCTTGAGTTTATAGCTGATCATCAGGTACCATATAAAGACTTGTTCGCAGTTTACAGAGTTAAAAACAAAGCTACTGATGTTTCATATACACATCATTTTGAGATACGTGTACAAAATGCCTATCAGTATGGCTATTTCTTTCTTTGTGAGAATGAGGATAACGGAGAAATATTTCTGGTTAGGGATAATGGCAAAACAATTGATGGTTTGTATGAGCAGCTAACTGGACAGGAGCTTGTAGGTAAACCATATTGCATGGAAAGCTTTAGGAACGGGGTTGATAGTGATTTGGTTATTTTTACTGATAAAGGACCTGATTATGGTGCGGTATTGGATTTTGATAAGATGGATTATAAATGGCCAGCCCTCAAATGTTTCCATGAAGAGAATACAGGGGGCGATCTTGTGGTTAATGATTTTAAAGCACCAGCATTTAGTGATATTTACACGATTGTTAATGGCAATTATTATTTCACAGGTAGAATGGCCTTTGGTGATTATAAGCCATACATCGGAATTGATGTTCCGGATGTTAATGAGTCATGCGATAATGTTGAGTATCTTGCTTTTGGTTTAACCCTTCTACATGGAACTGATCCGGGAACAATATACGTACCGGGCAATTGGGGTGCCATTGATCCTGTTCTCATAGATGGGGCACCTCTTAAATTACCTGGTAAAAGTTGTTTTATGGCTGCCGAACCGGGTGGTAGTATGTATGGAGCAGGTGTTAATGCCCACCTGATTATAAAAGGTGATGATGGTGTGATTACCGAAACTGTATTAAATGCACGTATGGACTTTGCAACCTGGAGCAATGTATATGTGATATCACGACAGAATGCTTTTCCGGCTCCTGAATTAATTACTGATGAAACGAAATTTGTCAACTCCAATTCAGAGCGCTATTTCTATTTCTCATCAGAAAATAGAATTTATCGATACAACTATGATGCGCCTGACGATAACCCGGCACTAATTGCAGAGTTACCGGCAGATGAAAAAATATCATATCTGTATTTAGATTATATACAGGAAGGATATTCCAAGTATGACGACAAATTTGTCGTTGGTACATACGATAATTCTGGCCAGGCGAACGGCTCTGTTTATTTCGTTAATATGGATGGCAGTATTGAAACATCATACGAGAATGTGTGTGGAAAAATTGTGGATATGGCTGTTAAAAAATAACTTAATTTTTGGTGGTGCCAGAGTGGTGCCACCTTCTCCTTAATCTTTTAATATTTAATAAATTAACTGTATGAAACTCATCACAGCTGTGGCTTTGTTGGCTCTAATGCTAACGTCATGCGCCACTAAAAACACAGAATTTGCAATAATCAAAGGCCAGTTTACAGGCGAAAAAAATGGACGTGAGATCCATTTGTGCAAGGTAGAACACGGAGAAACCTCAAAAGTGGCTGTTACCAGTTTGGGCAGTGACGGTAGATTTGGCTTTGCTTATGCAGTTGAAGAACCAGGATTATATGTGATTAATGTTATGTGGGATAAATCACTGCGGGCTGTTAAGAAAGACCATAACCTGAAACGCATTTACCTTGAAAAGGGAACTGAACTGGAAATCAAGATCAGTGATGGGAGCTATCAGTTGTTGAAATGTAATAGCCCAAAGAATGATTTGTTATCGGAATGGAATACACAGATAGATTCTGTTTTCTCATATTCACATGGTTTTAGTTATAATATTCTTGATTATACCAATTTCTTTCCTGTTTTACCTGAATTTGTTGAGCAGGGTAATACCTTTAAAAACAAAATCAATACGGGGGATCAAAGCTTTGATGAATTATTGAATTTGATGGTGGAGACTGATTTAAATCTGGCTGCTTTAAACTTTATTTATACACCGCGAGGCCAGCATCCGGAACGTAAGGATTACCCAGATTATTATGACTATATATTAAATGAACGCGCACCCCAATCAAAGCGTTTGTTGGAGTTGCCTGCCGGATATGATTATACCCGTCTCTATACAATGTTTGCAGTGCTTTCATCACCCGATAAACCATCGCGTTCACAATGGAACAAAGTGGCCATTGAAATGATTCCTGAGCCTCTCTTAAAAGGCTATTATGGACTGAATAATATTGATCGCTTCAAAGCCTACGACGATGCTTACCTGGAATATAAGGAATTGATCACTCCATATTTGTCTACCGAGTATCTTAAAAATAAGGTGAATGAGTTTGAAATGACCATTCGCAAATTTGAGAAAGGAGCTGAAGCATTTGATTTTGCAGGTAAAGATATTAACGGCAAAGAACACAGGTTATCTGATTATAAAGGGAAGCTGGTTTATGTTGATGTTTGGGCTACCTGGTGTGGACCGTGCAAGGCACAAATTCCGGCATTAAAAGAATTGGAGAAGAAGTTTCATGGTCAGCCTGTTACCTTTCTTAGTATCTCAGTCGACAAAATGAAAGATCAGAAAAAATGGATTGATTTCGTCAAATCTGAACACCTGGAAGGTATTCAGCTGATGGCTGATAAAGCCTTTGACTCTGATGTTGCTAAAGCATATGGTATCAATGCTATTCCTCGTTTTATGCTGTTTGATAAGGAAGGTAAGATAGTCACCATTGATGCACCACGCCCGTCGGATGAAAAAATTAGTGACTTACTAAAGCAATATTTGTAGATTTTGAAATAAGAAGTTGCCCCGAAATACATGGCTCTTGTATTTGCTAATGGGTGTTTTAGGGCAATTTCATTTAACCGAATATTTATATGTTTTAAAAAGGGAATACTACTAATCGGACTCGTGTTTCTTCAGCTCACAATTCAGGCACAGATCAAGATAGAAGGTAAAGTGAGTTCGTTTAACGGTTCAAAAGGTATCAGCCTGTTTGTTGTGCAAGAGGGGGCATTGACTTTACATGATTTTCAAAAGCTGGATGTGGATAGCACCTTTTCATTTACCATTGATCATGCGTCAACAGGCCTATATTATTTGGGAACGGCAGAAGCGCCTAAATCGGTGTTGGACCAAGTGTATCTGAAAGCAGGTCAGCAGGCCAGTCTTATCATAGAAAATAAAAAGATTGTTCCCGCCTCATTGCCCAATCAACAGGCCTATACTTATCAGCAAAATTGGAAAATGCTTAAGGATGAAGCATTAGAGGGTACCTGGTTGAAAGCGCGGGAAGCAGAGCATGTTGAAGCTGTGATTACCAGACATCACAATGCATTACATCAATTTTTAGCGACTTTAAGCTGCGATGATCCTGCACTCTGTCAACTAATGAAATTAAGTGCACAGACTGAGTTTGATATGCATTGGATACGTAATTTCTCCATGGTACGACCTGATGCGAGAGCAATACTTAAGAAAAATACCATCATGAAGGAAATGTATAATCGACAACATACCTCAGCGGATGTTCTTAAAATAAAAGACGGAGCTATGGCTTCAGGGATGTTTACTTCTTTCAAAGCACACTGGCAATCTTATAAAGGCAAAGATTATTTGGACTTCAGCTTAAATGTATTTGATAACGACACTTTGAAAGGTCGCTATTTGACCAATTATATAATTCAACGCAGTATTTCGGGGAAGTTTTTTAATCAGGTGATGGCAACTTATGGAGACTTCATCGTAACTGATCTTCAACAAAAAGAAATAGAAGCATATGAGTCTGAAATATTGAAGTTTGCAGAAGGGGCCAATGCTTTCGACTTTGCTTATCCTGATACGAAAGGTAAAATACATGCCTTATCTGACTATAAAGGAAAGCTGGTTTTGGTGGATGTTTGGGCCACATGGTGTGCACCATGTAAAGCAGAGATACCTCACCTGGAGCAATTAATGAAAAGCTATACAGGTAATGATGATATCGTTTTTATTAGCGTCTCAATAGACAAGAGAAGAGAAAAAGAAAAATGGCTTGCATTTATCCATGAACATCATTTAGGCGGCATTCAACTTTTGGCAGATTATGCCTTCGAATCGGATATCATATATGATTATGAGATTAATGGAGTACCCCGTTTTATGCTATTCAATAAAGAGGGAAAGATTTTAACTGTCAATGCACCACGTCCGTCCAATCCACAACTAAAGGAATTAATTGATGAATATTTATAAAAGCTTACAATACTTTTTGTTTGGTCTATGCCTTCCATTGGCCATCAGCGCCTGTCAGGCAGATCATCGGGAGGAAGTTAGAAATCAGGTGGTTGAAAGCGGTTACAAGTCTGAAGCTCCTATCAATGATGCCGAACGCTTAAAACTATTTGAGCAAAAAGCTTCGGCTTATTACAAAGAGCATGGAGGAGTCGACGCAGACACCTATAAAACACAGTTGAGTAACACAGAGTACGAGGTAGCACTGTTACCTGCACAGCAGGCTAAATATGATGGCTATGCTTTTTACAGCCGATTCAGGAAGAGTGTTTTAATGATGGGAAAGATGTATAAATGCGGCCATTGCCCCGAAGACCATATCAGCACAACATCTGCTTTTATGATATCAGAAGACGGCGTATGTGCTACCAATTATCATGTCTTTAAATCGTATGATCCAACAAAACCTAATGATTACGTTACATTTTTCGTAATGGATTATGAGCAGAATATTTATCCGGTGATCGAGGTGTTGGCAGCCAGTAAGCATGATGATTTGGCGATATTCAGAATTGATACCAGAGGCGAAAAAATGCCAGCCATGAGCTTGGGCCAGGAACAGGGCCAGGGTGAAGAGATTCACCTGATCAGTCATCCCGATCATCGCTTCTATACTTATACACAAGGCCATATTGATCGTAAATATTTTAAACCTGGTTCAAAAAAGATTCGTCAGTCTATCTCAGCCGAATTCGCCAAAGGTTCAAGTGGTGCTCCCATTATGGACAATTTTGGTAATGTTGTTGGCATTGTGGCAGGAACACAAAATATCTACTACGATCAGGCGGGGCATGTATATCAAAGCACCATTAAGGAGATTATTCCTGTAAGTCGATTAAAAGAACTTATTAAATAAGATAAGATTTAAAACGTATAGTAATATTTATATAGGAAAAAGATGAAAAATTTAGTTGTTGCTTTATTGTTATTCTTCAGTTTAGAAATTTGTACAGCTCAAAATAAAGAAGGCGTTAGATTTTTGGATGTTAGTTTTGAACAAGCTTTTGAACAAGCAATGCAAGAAGGAAAACAAGTGTTTGTAAACTATACAACCAAAGGATGTGCCCCTTGCAGAATGATGGAAATGTCTGTATATACCAATGATAGTATTGCAGATAAAATGAATAAGAATTTTATTTCTATAAAGTTAGATCCAATAAAAGATAAAAGCTTAGAAAAAAGAGCGAGAGAAGTACATCAAATAAAAGGGTTTCCAACAATGCTGTTTTTTAATGCAAACGGCGAGTTAATCTCTAAAAATGTCGGAGGCAAAGATGTTAAAGAATTTAACCTTATTCTGGATGAGGTGTTAAAATAACATCAGAGGTAAGTCTCCTATATTGAGATCATTAATGAGAGTCTAAAAAAACACGCTCAATTTTTTAAAAAGCAAGCGTGTTTTTGGTGAAAATGTAGCGTGTTTTTTGTTCAAACCACGCTACATTTTTAAGTCTGTCACCAGTCTTGTTAATATATGATTGAATTAGTTTCAATTTGAATTAGATGACAAATTCACCCTTGCGAAAGAGAGCAGGTGAATAAAACGCCTTATCAATTCATATAAATCTTGTATTTTTCCTCCCAATACGGTTTAAATTGCTCAATAATAAAATGCTTCCACACGTTTTCTATTACTTCAGGCCACTCATCCTCATATTCGCCGGCACCATGTACCTCCACTTTTAAATGTGTTGAATCATTGACTGCTGACAAGTGGTAAGTAGTAACGAGAGTAAGGGCATGTCCGGCTAAGCCAAGGGGGCCTTCCATACGAAGAAGTTTGCCTCTTTGCGCGCCTGTTACAACCGCATGACGAATGCCATCACCCGATTCATCAAATATTTCGTAAAAACCGCCTCCAGGTTTAGCTTCAATATATAATTGATGAGGGTTGCCTGAGAAAGTATGATCCCACCAGGGACTAATGTCTCCAGTCAACTTATCGTACACTGCTTCAGGCTCACCTGGTACTCGCGTATCTAACTCGAACGAAAAGTGATGATGGTGTTTAGTATTGTCTTGCTTTTGCTGACAGGCTAACAAAACTAACAGACTGCAAAGTGCTATGTATTTCATACCATGGGTTTATTGAAAGTTATTCGTTCTTAAATGTAATCATTTATAAACGAAAAGACCTTAAGGTTACTGAAACCTTAAGGTCTGAATAGTATGGGATTTTACCTTAGTTTATACGGCTCCCTGTGCTATCATTGCATCAGCAACTTTTACAAAGCCACCAATGTTAGCCCCATCAACATAGTTGATAAAACCATTGTCTTTGGTGCCGTACTGGCAGCATGTTGAATGTATACTTTGCATAATTGACTGAAGACGATTATCAACTTCTTCGCGTGTCCAGTTCAGTCGCATGCTGTTTTGTGTCATTTCAAGTCCTGAAACGGCTACACCTCCTGCGTTAGCTGCTTTCCCGGGACCAAACAATATACCTTTTTCCAGAAATACCTGTATGGCTTCAGGAGTCGTAGGCATGTTAGCACCCTCAGATACACACATACATCCATTGCCAATCAATGTGATGGCTTCCATTTCGTTAATCTCATTCTGAGTGGCACTTGGCAGGGCAATTTCGCCTTTTTCGCTCCATGGACGTTCGCCTTCCACATATTTTACACCATATTTATCTGCATACTCTTTAATGCGTCCGCGTTTGTTATTCTTAAGGTACATGACGTACTTGAGTTTCTCAGGATCAATGCCATCAGGGTCATAAATATAACCACTCGAATCTGAAAGAGTAACGACTTTACCGCCCAGGTCATTGACCTTCTCAACAGTAAACTGAGCCACATTGCCGGCACCTGATACCAACACCAGCTTATCCTTAAAGCTTTCGCCTCTTGTTTTAAGCATTTCCTGGGCAAAGTAAACATTACCGTAACCTGTAGCTTCAGGTCGTATAACACTACCGCCCCATTTAAGTCCTTTACCTGTTAGTACACCGGTAAACTCATTGACAATACGCTTGTACTGGCCGTACATAAAACCAATTTCACGACCACCTACGCCAATATCACCTGCAGGTACATCGGTATTAGGACCAATGTGACGGTAAAGTTCTGTCATAAAACTTTGACAGAAGCGCATCACCTCATTGTCTGATTTACCTTTTGGATCAAAATCACTACCGCCTTTACCTCCACCCATTGGCAGAGTTGTTAAGCTGTTTTTAAAAACCTGCTCAAAAGCAAGAAACTTCAAAATACCAAGGTTAACAGTAGGGTGGAAGCGTAATCCGCCTTTATAAGGGCCAATAGCGCTGTTCATTTCAATGCGGTAACCGCGGTTAACCTGCATTTCGCCCTTGTCATTAACCCATGGAACACGAAACATGATAATACGCTCCGGTTCGACTATACGTTCGATAATTCGGGCATGTTTGTATTTGGGGTTTTCATCCAGAAAATGATCCAGTGATTCAACCACCTCGTGTACGGCTTGGTGAAATTCGGGTTCGGCCGGATTCTTCGCCATCAACTCAGCCATAAAAGCTGAGGTGCCTAATGATGAAGTTTGTACCATAATAGCTGCTTTTAAAGGGTTATTAAATAAAATGGTATTAACAATTGGTATAACTTGTTCAGTTTGTCCGCATTGATGCATAAAAAAGAACCACCCAGATGCAAAGTCGTACCCCGATAGCTATCGGGGGTGGTTTAGTCTCCTGTTATAAAACTCTGCGACTCAGTGTCTCTGTGTTTGGCTTTTGCAAATGGTTTATCCATAATGTTTTTATAGATTGCTCCCTTATTGCATGCTTTCAGTTATAAATCAGGATTGTGTTTTTAGGCTGCTTTCCGTAAAAAAAGTTAAGGAATAAATTATTCAATCGCGATTATTATACTATATAAAAATTTGAATTAAATTGCTTTTATACAGTGAGGTATATAAGCACTTGTGTTTCTTTTTACGTAACTTATGCATTCATGACCTCATAACAATGTCACTACATCATCAGCAAATATCAGAGTCTAATGCTGCCTCGCAACGTGTTTTGGATACATTAAGGCAGATAAGCGAAATTATTCAACTGGAGAATGATATTGACCATACCCTTGAAGATATCAGCGAAGTGTTACGCAGGGGATTTAAGTTTGATGATGCTGTTGTGCGTATCCGTTATCGAAATCAGCAGATTGAGACAGAAGGTTTTGTTGAAACCCGGCACGGATTAACTGAGCGCTTTACAACCATTGATGGAGAAAAAGGGGTGATCGATGTGTTTTATCTGACAGAACACGAAAACAGGGATGAGGGCCCTTTCTCAAGGGAAGAGCGGGCTCTGTTAAATCAATTGGTACGCTTGTTATCTGGTTATATTAACAGGATTGTTGCTGAGCTAAACCATTCAGAATCATTAGAGCGATTAAAGGAACTATCTACTATAAACAGAACCACGCAAATTATAAATGAAGGTAAATCGGTTGATGATGTTTTGCAGCAGGTAGTATTTATTTTACCTCTGGGCTGGCAATATCCCGAATTTACAGTCGCCCGCATTACTTTTCAGGATAAGGAGTATAGAAGTGATCATTTTATGGAAACCGAGTGGGTGCAGACCCAGCGCTTTCAAACGCTGGATGGTTTATCAGGTTCTATTGATGTTTTCTATGTCAAGGAATTTCCTTCTCTGCAAGGCGATCCGTTTTTGTCTGAAGAAAGGGACTTACTGATTAACCTTTCGCGTTTAATAAGTGATTTTATAAACAGGCAAGTAGCCGCGGAAGATAAATTTGATAAACAGGAAAGAGTAAAGGAATTAAATACGATTAATGAAACATCGCGTATTATAGCCTTAAACATGCCTGTTGCCTATACCTTGAGTCATATTGTTGAAAAGATTCCGGCCGGTATGCAACATCCGGATTATTCTGTGGCACGAATTACGTTTGACGACCAGGAATACCTGAGTCCGGGATTTATAAAAACGCCATGGCTTTTACGCCATCAATACGAAACTATTAATGGTAAAAAGGGGGCGATTGAAATCTATTACTTAAAAGAGTTGGCTAAAACACAGGAGGAGTTGTTTTTGAATGAGGAGAACGATTTAATTAAAAACCTCTGTAATTTGATTGTAGGCTTTTTGAATGGCATGGCTGCCCGCAACCTGATGGAGAAAGTAAAACGTTCGGCAGGAGTAGCTAACTATAAACCGCAGATACTTGATAAGCCTGAATCGACCAATAGTAAACATCTGCTTCAGAATTTTATGCACCGCAATAACGCAGTACGCGATATTTATCACGATCTGATGCCTTTTAAGGTAAAAGAGATACTGCTGGTTGCAACACTTTATGATGCTTATGCCATTGAAAATGAAGGGCGATTTACAGAGCAGGTAATGGGAGGCTTTTATCAGTTGCATTTATCATTGGTTCCCCGGGTTACAGGAGTGACAACCTATGAGGAAGCGATGGCCAAATTGAGCGAAAAGCATTATGACCTGATTATTGTAATGGTTGGCGTTGAAAAGCATTCACCCATTGATTTGAGTCAGTTGGTAAAAAAAGAATACCCTTACATTCCAATATTTATGTTGCTGAATAATGATAGTGATATTCCGTATTTCCAGCGAAGGCAGCGTGAGCTTGGTGTTCTGGATGAGATTTTTGTGTGGAATGGAGATCCTAAGGTGTTTTCATCAATGGTGTTTCACCTGGAGGATAAGGTAAATGTGGAGAATGACACTGAAATAGGTTTGGCACGTGTTATTCTTTTGGTTGAGGATTCGGTACGTTATTATTCTAAATACTTACCATTGTTGTATGCCAGTGTGCTGGAGCAAACCAAACGCCTAATAGAAGATGTAAAGGAGGATGAACTGTATGCTGTACTGCGTTTAAAAGCCCGTCCTAAAGTTCTGTTGGCAAGAACCTATGAGGAGGCCCAGGATCTGTTTGAGAAATACCGTGACTTTTTACTTTGTCTGATATCTGATGTTGAATTTTCTAAAAATGGACGGCTGGATGCAAATGCCGGTTTTGAATTGGTTAATTATGTCAAGACACAAATCAAAGATCTGCCAGTTATTTTACAGTCATCAAAAATTGAATATTCGCAGGATGCTTACGAGTTGAAGACCGTTTTTATCAACAAGTACTCCGAGAGTCTGATGCAGGATATTAAAACCTTTATCAGGCACTACCTGGGATTTGGAAACTTTGCCTATAAAGATGCCCATGGCCGGACAATTGCTGTGGCCCGAAACCTCAAAGAGTTTGAACGCACCATGCGCAAGGTACCCGTTGAGTCCATAGTCTATCATGCACGTAAAAATCATTTTCGTTATGGCTGATGGCCCGTGGTGAAATTAAGATGTCGCGTAAAATAGCGCCTTATCGAATTACTGATTTTGAAGAGGCCGAAGAGATTCGCTCTTACCTGCTGGAAGTGATAACACGGCATCGTGAAGAAAAGAATCAGGGTAAAGTAATTGACTTTGATGAAGTGGAAACGGTTGGTTCGACCAATATTGTTAGTTTATCAGGTGGTTCTTTGGGAGGTAAAGGACGTGGTTTGTCATTTATCAACACCTTGCTTTTTAATTTTGATTTCTCAGCACATGTGCCAGGTATAAATATTCGAACGCCACGAACAACAGTAATTGGAACGGATGAGTTTGAGTTGTTTATGGAGCGAAATAACTTCCGTGAGCTCATATTCCGAAACTTAAGTTATCATCAAATAAAGAAACTGTTTTTAGGCGGTGAACTATCTATGTCGCTGGTTCAGAGACTAAGGCGGCTGCTTAAAATGTTTACAGGTCCCATAGCAGTGCGCTCATCGGGTATGCTTGAAGATAGCCAGAAGCAACCTTTTGCAGGGGTTTTTGAGACTTACCTTCTGCCCAATAATGCGGAATCGGATGAAAAACGGTTGGGAGAACTATGTAATGCTGTTAAGTTAGTTTTTGCCTCTGTTTTTAGTGATAATGCACGTGCTTTTACCGAGGCTGTTGATTTTAAGATTGAAGAGGAAAAGATGGCAGTGGTTATTCAGGAGGCTGTTGGTCAGAAGTATGACAAGGTTTTTTATCCACATATAAGTGGAGTCGCTCAGTCATATAACTACTATTCTTTTAGTCATATGAATCCTGAGGATGGCTTTGCGGTGATGGCTTTGGGCTTTGGGAAGTACGTTGTTGATGGTGAGAAGGCTTTACGATTTTGCCCGGTATATCCCGACTTGGATAATAACTCACCCAAAGACCAGATGAAAAATTCGCAAACGGAATTTTATGCCATCGATTTAGACAAAAAGGGTTTAAATCTGCTGGAAGGTGAGACAGCCGGCCTTAAACGGTTGGATATTTATGATGCGGAGATGCATGGTGCCTTGCGTCACCTGGCATCGGTTTATCACCCTGATAACAATACTATTGAATCAGGCTTAGAGTCAGCGGGGCCACGTATATTAAACTTTGCCGATATTCTTAAGTATAAATACATTCCACTGCCCAGAGCTATTGAAGTCGTCCTTGATGTTGTTAAAGAAGCCATGGGCGCACCTGTTGAAATTGAATTTGCAGTTGACTTGAAGAAAGATCAACAGGGGCGGGCAACCTTTTATTTGTTGCAGATAAAACCATTGATGGGTGGTGCTCAAAATTATAGTATTAATATGAAGCGCATCAATGAGAAACAAATTATCCTTCAGTCGGCACAAAGCATGGGGAATGGGAAAGTGAAAACCATTTACGATGTTATTTATGTTGACAGTGCTAATTTTGATAAGTCGCAAACCCGGGAAATAGCTAAAGAGATTGAACTGCTTAATCGTAAAATGAAAGTTGAGAAACGGCCTTATCTTTTAATTGGTCCCGGCAGGTGGGGGACACGTGATCCATGGATTGGTATTCCTGTGGGGTGGACACAAATATCAGAAGCTAAGGTCATTGTGAAGACTGATCTGGATGAGTTTCCCTTAGAGGCATCCGGGGGATCACATTTTTTTCATAATGTTACAAGTATGCAGGTTGGCTATTGTTCGGTTGTTAAAAGTGATAAATCATCGTTTATTAAATGGGACGCTTTATCAGAGGCTCGCCTGGTTGAACAAACGCTTTTTTGTCGCCATGTTCGTTTCGAAAAACCATTGGTGGTGCGCTTAGATGGTAAAAAACGAAAAGCAATTATTACTTTAGAAGGGTAAAATTGAAATCAAACTATTACAAGTTAGATCTAAAGGTCTGAAGATACATAACATACCATTATTAGTCTCAAGGCAACGAAACCAAAGTGATACAAGGTTGTTGGATATTTTTGACGGAAGTAATGGATTTATTTCGTATCATAAATCAGAGGTTGACTACCTTGCGATTGAAAGATTAATTAACATGTAGACCATAAGGTTTTTTAAACCTTAAGGTCTGAAGAAGATATAACGAATGACTAAACCAATTAATATACAACAAGCAAGTTATTTTTCTGATACGCCCTTTGGGCACCTTATGCAGAAACGTATTCATAAAGTATTACTTATCTGTAGCGGATATGATGCCTTTATGCTGGATGAAGACGGGCGGATTGATGAACAGATTTTTAACGAATATGTATCGCTTAACCTTCGGTATCCGCCACAATTTATTCATGTTGAAACATCTGAAGAAGCACTTGAAGTATTAAAATACGACCAAATTGATCTGGTCATTACCATGCTGAGTATTGGTGGTATGGATCCTTTTTCAATGGCTAAAAAGGTTAAGGAATCATACGAGTCTATTCCAATTGTTGTGTTAACGCCTTTTTCACGTGAAGTGTCAGTTCGCATGAGTCGCGAAGATACCAGTGCCATTGACTATGTGTTTTGCTGGCTGGGTAATGCCGATATAATGCTTGCCATTATCAAGCTGATTGAGGATGAGATGAATGTGGAACATGATGTAGAGGAGGTAGGGGTGCAAACCATTCTATTGGTTGAAGATTCGGTCCGTTTTTACTCTAGCTATTTGCCACTGATATATCGAATCATCCTAAAGCAGGCAAAAAAGTTTATGGATGAAGGTTTGAATGAGCACCAGAAGATGATGCGCATGCGGGGACGCCCCAAAATACTGTTGGCACGAACCTATGAAGAGGCGGTTGAACTTTATGAAAAATACGAGGACAATCTGTTGGGAATCATTTCCGATGTATCATATAATAAAGGAGGTATAAAAGATACTGAGGCGGGTATTAAGCTGGCCAGGCATGTCAAGGAGCGCAACAAATACATGCCCTTTTTACTGCAATCATCAAATAGGAGCCTGGAGTCTGTAGCCAAGGATCTTAGGGTTGGGTTCTTATTTAAACACTCGTCATCATTATTGCGTCGTCTCAAGCATTTTATTAATAAATACCTGGCTTTTGGCGATTTTGTTTTTGTCGACCCCAAAACAGGTGAGGAGGTAGGACGTGTAAGTAACCTGAAAGAGTTGCAGGAAAAACTGTTTCAAATACCAGATGAATCGCTTTTCTATCATTTTCAGCGCGACCATGTCTCCAAATGGCTGAATGCTCGTGCTCTGTTTGCAGTTGCCGAAGTGATTAAATATTTAAAAGTGGAGGACTTTGGTGACCTTGATGCTACAAAACGCTTTTTGTTTGATACGATTGCCAACTTCAGATTCAGCAAGGCCCGCGGTGTAATTGCAAAGTTTTATCGCGATAAATTCGATGAATACCTGACCTTTACGCGTATCGGCGATGGTACAATTGGCGGTAAAGCCCGGGGCCTGGCATTTCTTAACCTCTTGATTAAAAAATATAACGAGTTTCATGCACTGGATAATGTAATTGTTACTATTCCGCGAACAGTGGTATTGAGTACCGATGTGTTTGAAGAGTTTATGGAGGTAAATGAGCTATACCCTCTGGCTTTATCAGAGGCCAGTGATGAGGAAATATTACATGCCTTTGTGAAATCGCGTTTACCGGAGCGAATTCATGGCGATTTATATAAACTGATATCAATTTCAAAAGGCCCGATTGCCGTTCGCTCATCAAGTGTGCTGGAGGATAGCCATTATCAACCTTTTGCGGGTATTTACTCTACCTATATGGTTGCCAATAGTGATGTTGAAAACATCGTACTTGATCAATTGTGCGATGCCATAAAATGTGTTTACGCATCAGCCTTTTATAACTCCAGTAAGCGCTATATGGAGGCCACCATGAATGTAATTGACGAGGAGCGAATGGGCATTGTTCTTCAGGAAGTTGTAGGACAGAGGCATGGTGATGTTTTTTATCCTACTATTTCAGGTGTGGGGCGCTCGGTTAATTTTTACCCTATAGAGCCTGAGAAAGCTGAAGACGGTACTGTCAATGTGGCCATGGGCTTGGGGAAACATATTGTTGAGGGTAGTGCCTCACTGAGGTTTTCGCCTAAGTATCCGCAAAAAATACTCCAGCTGTCAAGTACCGATATGGCTGTGCGTGAAACGCAAAAGAGCTTCTTTGCCTTAGATATGAAATCCTCCAGTTTTTCGCCTTCAGTCAATGATTCAATCAATATAGTGAAGCTGGACTTAAAAACGGCCGAGGCCCATGGGACTCTGCGCTGGTTAGGTTCTGTATACGACTATAATAATCACATGATTCGCGATGGTTTAACCGCTAAAGGTCTTCGGTTGATAACCTTTGCCAATGTATTGAAGTACGATGCTTTTCCATTGGCACCTATCATCGAAAAGGTACTGGAGATTGGTCAGAAAGAGATGAATCAGCCGGTTGAGGTGGAGTTTGCTGTCGACCTGCAGGTGCCTCCGGGCCAGCTACCTGTTTTTTACCTGCTTCAAATTCGACCTATTGTTGATTCAAAAGAGTCAATCACTGAAAAGCTTGAAGAGATTAAGCCTGAAGATACATTAGTACATTCCAAATCGGCATTGGGTAATGGTGTGATTGATGATATTCAGGATATCATCTACATTAAATCAGATAATTTTAATCCGGCCAATAATGCCAAGCTGGTGCCAATCATTGAAAAATTGAATGCACCCTTCCATGCCAACAACAAGCCATATGTGTTGATTGGCCCTGGCCGTTGGGGATCGCAGGATCCCTGGTTGGGCGTGCCGGTTAAATGGACGCAAATTTCAGGCGCACGTTTAATTGTAGAAATGGGTCTTGAAAATTACCGGGTTGATCCAAGCCAGGGTACCCATTTCTTTCAAAACCTGACGAGCCTTCGTGTTGGCTATTTTACTGTTACACCGTCTATTGGCGATGGATATATTAATTCGGAGTATCTTGATGGATTGCCGGCTGTTTATGAAGATGAATATATACGCCATGTCAGGTTAAATGAAATTTGTAGTGTTAAGATTGATGGGCAAAAAGGTATCGGGGTAGTAATGCCTCCTACCCGAAAAACAACAGTCGAGCCTGATGAGTCATCAGATTTTAGTTTGCAATAAAAAACAAGTGGTATTATGAATTTAGATAAGTTTTTAATCAATCTGCAGCGGTATAATTCCAATGAACCGGAATTTATTCAGGGTGCGCGTATATTTCTGACTTCGGTTCAGGAATGGATAAGTGATGATTATCGGTTGAATAATGCCGCTATACTTGAACGGTTAACAGAGCCAGACAGGGTTATCATGTTTAAAGTGCCCTGGTTGAACGATGAAGGAAAAGTAATTGTTAACAGGGGCTATCGTGTGCAATATAATAATGCACTTGGACCATATAAGGGTGGATTGCGCTTTCATCCGGCTCTTACCTTGGGAACAGTTAAGATGCTGGCTTTTGAACAGGTTTTTAAGAATAGTCTGACGTCATTACCATTGGGTGGCGCAATGGGAGGCGCAAATTTTGATCCGAAGGGCAAATCAGAGAATGAAATTATGCGTTTCTGTCAAAGCTACTTGTTACAACTATGGGATGTTTTAGGTGATGATGTTGATATATTGGGAGGTGATATTGGTGTAGGCAGCAGAGAAATTGGTTTCATGTTTGGTATGTTTAAAAAGCTTTCGCACAGGCATAATGGAACTTTTACTGGTAAGTCGCCCGATTGGGGTGGGACAAAGCTTAAAGCAGAATCGCATGGTTATGGTGTTATCTACTTTCTTAAATCCCTGTTAATGCGTTATGATGATTCACTGGAAGGTAAAACCATAGCCATTTCGGGCTTTGGTAATATGGCTTACGGTGTGATTAAAAAAGCCATTGCGTTGGGAGCAAAGGTGGTGACAGTTTCAGGCCCCGATGGATATGTATACGATCCGCAAGGTATTGATGAAAGAAAGTTGGAGTATTTACTGGAGTTGCGTGCCACATCACAAGACTTAATAAGACCTTATTCAATTGAATTTCCCGGAACAATGTATTATGAAGGGAAAAAGCCCTGGGAAGTAGATTGTGATATTGCAATTCCGTGTGCTATTCAGAACGAAATTGGCATTAATGAAGCAGAATACTTGATAAAGAACAAATGTAAATACCTGATTGAAGGTGCCGATCAGTCATGTGCTGAAGAAGCCGTTGAGTTTTTTACCAATAACGGATTGGTTTATGTGCCCAGTAAAGCAGCTAATGTGGGAGGCGTTGTTATTTCGTCCCTGGAGCTGGCACAAAACAATATGAAGGTGAACTGGTCGGAAGCAGAGATAGATAATCGTTTACAGGATATTATGGAGCGCACCTATAATTTGTGTTGTAAGTTCGGATCAAAGCCCAATGGTCAAACCGATTATTTAAAAGGAGCAAATATAGCCGCTTTCCAGCGTGTAACAGAGGCTATGATGGATCAGGGGGTGATATAATATCAACTGAACTATAAACTCTGCTTATTGCACTGTTTGCAAAAAAAAAAGACCAGTTTTACCGGTCTTTTTCATCTGTATAAACATTATTCAAAAATTATTCTGAAGGTACTATCAAAGGTAATCCTGCACTGATTGAAGCATTGATGTTGGTTTGTATAAATGAATCAATCTGGTAAAATTGAGCAGCCACCTTTATGCCCAGTTTCTTCTTCAGTAGTTTGTAATATTTGTATTTAAGATCCTGACGCTTTTTATTCAGCTTATGTAATTCGCCAATATTTTTATCCAGAACCTCAGCTGATACCTTTCCCGAGGTATCGACAACAGACTGAAATAGTTTAATTCGTTCGTTGCCAAGTGGTTTAAGGTCGGTTTCATACTGATCATAAATAGACCAGAACACTTCATTTTCACTGGTTGATAATTCAATGTTTTGAGCAAAGTACACTTTGATCTCAGATTTTAAAATGGAACCTATAAGACCAATCTCCTGATCAGTGCTTTGGGCTTTTGAAGTTGTAAGAACCGTTAAGCATATTCCTAAAATGAACAATAATCTTTTCATAGTTTAATTTTGTTATTGGTTAAATATATGCTAAAATAAACCAAAATGGTGATATATTTGTTTTACACTTGCTCAATAATTTAACGGAATTTGGAGAAAAGCTTATTAAATAGAAACTTATTGATGAAGCAACTTTAGAATAGTTAATTCATCTGACCTTAAACAAATCAATCTATAATGAAAACAAAACTTAATTTTTTATTAGTCACTGTTCTGGCATTCGCTGTATATGCATGTTACCCGGGCGGGGCTGAGTATGTTGATGAACTGGATACGTCCATTTCGAAATTTGATCCAAAATATGACTGGAATAATTTAAGTGGAGAAACCTATGCGTTGCCCGATGAAATCTTATACGTGAAAGATGGAGATGAGGTTGATGATCCGGACAGAGTGCACGATGCTGATATCTTAGCTCAGGTAACAAAAGAACTGCAGGCTTTAGGTATGACTGAGGCAGTTACTGATACTTCTCTGGCTGTTGCCATTGTAATTATTGAGCAAAATAACTCTGGTGCTGCCTGGATTCCTGGCGGTGGCTGGTGGGGTGGCTGGTACCCTTGGTATCCTGATTGGGGATGGGGTGGTTACTACCCTTGGTATCCTGTATACTATAGCTATAAAACAGGTTCAGTAGTTATTGAAATGGCCGACTATGAAGCCAAAAACCTATCTGAAGAAACAGTTCCATTAGTATACACGGGTGTATTAGATGGATTGATGCAGGGAAGTAAACAGTATACAAGTGATCGTATCGAAAGGGGCATTGATGAATTATTTAATCAGGCACCGTTTTAACTAACATTTACCTCAACATATTAATTAGAAAGAAATGAATTTAGTAAAGTCTTTATTAATAGTTGCACTTGCGTTAGTAAGCCTTGGGGTAAGTGCACAAAACAAAACAAATGCATATTATGGTATGGCCCTCCCTATGGGTGATACCAAAGATTATATTAACCCGGCCAGTTTCCGTGGCGGTAATATTGAATTTGAAAAGTTTGTTAATCCAAGTGTAGGAGTTGGATTCCTGGTTGGATGGAATACTTTCTACGAAGCCATGGACAGAGATACTTATGCCCTTGAGAACGGCGCTATTACAAGTAACCAGTATCGCTACCTGAATGCAATTCCAATTCAGGCTACCGGTAAGTATTATTTTGCCAGTGATGATGCAGTAATTCGACCCTTTGTTGGATTGGCTGCCGGTACCTACTATATGGAACGAAGAATAGATAATGGTTTGTTCTCATCAAGCGATAAGGGCTGGACGTGGTCTTTAGCTCCGAAAGCAGGATTTCTAATACCATTTAATTACCGTACAAGCCTTGCCATTAGCCTTGATTACAGTACATCATTTAAGTCATCAGACCTGCCAAAACAAAATTGGTTAGGTATCAATGTCGGATTTAGCTGGGATTATTAAGCTTAACAGTTTATAGTAATATTTACCTTGTTATATGATATACCGCCTCTTCAATTGGGGCGGTTTTTTTGTGCCATAACGCTTCAAAAAAACTGATGTTTTTTCTAATACCGCTTATACCATTTAAAGATTAAAATGCGCTGGTATGATGCCGATACATATTCATAGTGTTTTTAGAAGTGAAACAAACTTAAGGCGCTCCCGATAGCCATTGGGATTGAATAGTAGATCGGTATTAGAAATTGAAGTAAGGACTTTCACAAATGGAAGTATGCATTTTTGTAAATGCACATTATCTTATATGCTGAGCTCGACATTAAATTTCGATCTGTGATAGATAATTTAAAACGAAAACAGGTTTATAATAATCAAATACCACAAAAAAAGAGGTTGCACCAGGCAACCTCTATACACACAGGAATTGTTGGGAGGAAAATAACTCTCATAACGGTCACAAATGTCTTCTTTTAGCATCAGCTGCCGGTTACCTCTTTGTTATTTATAGTTTAAATAAAGATTACCAAGTGTTACTTAATTGTTAATGTCAAAATGGCGTTAGTTTTTGGTGAAAGCAGTCAATGTGACATGTTGATTTGGTAAGTTTCTGACAATCTGGCTTATATCTCTTGTTGGCACCATCATTGAACTAGGATAGACACAACAGAAAACAATTAAAAATTTAAATAATAGGAGATTTTATCATGAGATTAGTAAGATTTAACAACAGGTATCCACAATCAGGAAGTTTATTGAATCATTTCTTTGGTAATGAATTATTGAATGATTCAGATTACTCAAAAGGAGGGCAGTATTACAATACCCCAAAAGTAAATATTAGAGAAACAGACGATGCTTTTGCAATTGAAGTAGCAGCTCCGGGTTTTGATAAAAAAGACTTTAACGTTGAGGTTGACAATAATATTCTGACTATTGCGGCTACTAAAGAGGATAAGAAGGAAGAAAAAGGCTATTCGCACTTTGAGTTCAAATACGGATCCTTCAAACGTTCGTTTTCATTACCAAAGGATAAGGTTAAGGAATCGAACATTGAGGCAAAGTACGAGAATGGTATCCTCAATATTGCTTTGCCTAAAAAAGAAGAGGCAAAGCCAAAGCCAAAACGATTAATTGATATTGTATAATCAATAGAGTGCCCCGGGGCTCGCCTCGGGTTCTGCCACTCTCTTCTTTTGCTAATGAGGAGAGAAGCAAATAGAGATACTTTTTCATAATGGATGTGATTTGGGGGCTGCCGAAAGGCAGCCTTTTTTCGTATGCAGAATTCACTATTTATCAGAAACTTTTTGCATAGCCATAGCTACGGAAAAAGTTTATGATGAGTATAATACTAATTTTATTTTCAGATGAGGGTTATAATGTTTTAAATATGATAAGTTTAGTCAGGGAAGTAAGTGTATCATAGCTATAACTGCATTGATTATTTTATAATTACCAGTGCAGCTTAAGTGTTTGCTTTATAACGATTGTCTTAACTACAAACCAATCTTAACAATACATGAAAACCTTAAACCTTATGCCCTTTCTTTTTCTTGCCCTGCTGTTAACATCTTGCGAAAGTCTGTTAGATGAAGCACTTTATGGCCATCACAAGGCCAATTGCAAGGTGGTTGAGCAAACATCTATCAGGAAAATAACAGAGGGTAAGGCTGTTATGGATGTGAAGGTAAAGAATAAAGGTCAGTTAGATGCCTGTAATCTTACCGTCATAGCAAGCCTTAAAATGGGAGATGTTGTGATTGAGAAGCAAAGCGTTAATGTCGGTTATTTGTCTTCCAAAGAATCTAAAACAGTAACAGTTACCTTTTACAAAATCATATATGGCTCAGAATACGATTCTGTTGAAATAAGCTTGTGGTATGATGAGGTTGAGCGTGAAGATTACGATGATGATAACTGGTAGTATTTTATCAACAAACTGTTCCCTTACTGCAAACATCTTAACAAGCTTTACCTAAAGTCCGGCGTCCTGTAATTTATATCTATTAATACAATTTACGCTTCTTGCGTGTATATTTTCCTCCTACACTATTTAGCGGATTAGCGCTTTCACTGCAAGGTACAGCCGGACGACGACCGCCTGAGCGTAATCTGGTACGTTGATTAAATTCAAATATCAATGATAACTCATGAGCACCTGCTGTTGACCACCCCAGGCTTCCAATGGTAATGTCGTAACTGTATCCAACCCTTATGGGCCCCAGGTCATAAGCCAGTAAGGCAATAATAGCATCCTGGTTAACAGCAGCACTTCCTTCTGCTTTATTGATAATTGGTAAACCTCTGTACCACACTCCAATTTCAAGAGGTGAATTGTGCCAGTATACACCTAAGTCCAGTTGCTCAAATTCGGCTTGTCGCTGGTATCTGAAACTGGTTGAAAAGGCACGCTCTGCCCTGTTTCTGCGATTTTCACTCCAAATATTCATCCCACCAAATACCGTGTATTTAAACTCAGCTTTTGATTCTTCGTTCAGGAAGGTATAGTTGGGCTTTGCCAGGTGATCAACCGTCACACCTATCCAGTATTTTGGAGAGTATAGAAATACCGAACTTGCCAGATCGATATAATGAATCTGATCATTCGACAAGCGATTGTAGGCACCTGACGAACCTCCGGAAAGAGGTGGCTGGTCAGGGAAGACTGCTTTTGTAAAATCAACGCTTTTATTACCATAGGCAAATTGTACCGCTGGCACCACCTGCCAGTAATCCGATATAATTAGATTATAAGAGTATTGAAAAGCCGCATTAGTTGTTGTCAGTCCTGCACTTCCAGCTTTGTCCTGCATTAAATAAAATCCAATGCCACTGTTAAACGATGGGAAAAAGTTATCAAAAGATATGGCATATGTTGAAAAGGCTTTTGATACCTCAGGCCATTGATTGCGATAATTTACAATCAGACGCCCGCCATCGGTTGATCCGGCCAGTGAAGGGCTCAGATATAGTGGGTTAGCATAGAACTGCGAAAAGTGCGGATCCTGTGCTTTACTCACCACTGATATGAGGAATAATAGTATATATATCGTCTTTTTCATTATCTGAATAGTGTTACATCTCCTGTTTTTACTTCCATATTACCATTTGAGAAACGACATCTGACTTTCCAGATATAAACACCACCAGGGCATATTTTATCCCGATGATAACCATCCCATCCAATATTAATGTCCTGACTCTCGAATATTAATTCACCCCATCGCGTGTAGATACGCAACTCGTATTCAACCACGCCTTCGTGCACAAATGGATAAAAGACAAAATTGTCGGATGAACCAGGTTTGTAATGTCCACCAGACGATCCTGCCGGGTTAGGGGTAAACGCATTCGGGAAACTGATACTTCCTGCCTCTTCTGCTATAACCGCCTCCCGCATAATGAATTCATCAATACAGCCTTGCTCACTGGTGGCTTGTAATGTAACGTCGTAAACCCCAGCTTCTTCATACAGATATTGCACCGAATGATCAGTGGATTTTTTTCCGTCACCAAAGTCCCATAAATAGCTAACTGCACCTTCAGACAGGTTGATGAACGATACCGTTTCAGGCAGTTTAACCAAAGTTGGCCTAACCTCAAAGTTGGCAAGTGGTCTGTCATAAACCCATACTTCAACATCATCGGCTTCAACCATACCGCCGGGTCCTTCAGCCATAAGTTTAACGTTGTACCTGCCCGGTGTATGGTAAGTGTGCTCAGGTTCCTTATCTGATGAAACATTACCATCACCAAAATCCCAAAAATAGGTATGCGCATCAACTGTGTTGTTGTAAAACTGAACATCAAGAGGGGGGCAGCCCTCTGCATCAGGACCATAATCCAGAGCTGGTAATGTAGGATAAATGGTAACCATTTGCATTAGTGAATCAGCACAGTGTTCGCCCATTACTTTTAACCATACTTCATATTCTCCCGATACTGCATAAGTATGATTTCCAGGGTTTTTCGCATCACTGCTTTGTGAATCGCCAAATTGCCAGTGGTAATCCCATCCGTTGCCTTGAGTTTGGTTGTTGATGTTAATTGTTGACTCAGGCATCTGCATTTCGGTTGGTGTAAGCGTATATGATGGAACTGGGCGCCTGTATGCTGTTACGGTTGTGTACGTGGTGTCACTGCACCCATATGGCGATTCAGCTATCATTTCAACCAGGTAATCCTGATCTTCAAGCGTGCTGTTAACGTATTCGTTATGTCCGTTAAAACCATTTGAAGTGTTGCCATCGCCAAAATTCCAGGTAAACTGGTTGGCACCGACAGAATTGTTTAGTAAACTCTCAAAATACGGTGTACAGCCAGCTCCTCCATCCGAAATGGATGCTGTTACTTTTGGGAATACATTTAAGTAATGCAGGCTTGAATCTTTACATCCGTAATTATTCTCTACAATGAGTTTAGGCTGAAATGAGATGGCTGCCAACTCAGGATTAATAAAAGTATGACTGGCATTTGATGCGCCATTGCCGTCTGTTATTGTTCCGTCGCCAAATACCCATGTGCTTGAACTGGCGCCCGTCGATTGATTGGTGAATTCGACCTCAAATGGAGAACACCCTTCATTGTCAGATAATTCAAACTGGCTTTTCGGTGATGGCAGTACTCTTACGCTCGCTTCCGATGAGTCGCGACAGCCAAATACTGAGCTTGTATGCAACTTAATCGTATACTCTTTAGGAGTACTTTCGTTATTTTCAAAAATATGGGTGGCAATGTTAGCACCATCCAGCGATTGACCATCGCCAAACTCCCATTTGTAAGAATAGGCTCCAGGCTCTGCCAGCATATCAACTTTTAAAGGATGACAGCCCTCTACAGGAGAGACATCAAATCCGTATTCAACCAGAGGATAAACAGTAACGTATTTGTCTAATGTATCACGACATCCGTAGGCATTGCCAGCAATTAGTTCAACATTGTACGACTGTACGTAAAGTTCGGAGTTAATATAGGTGTGAGTGGGATTTTCTGCTGTGCTTGTTTCACCATCACCAAATATCCACTCATAGGTGCCAGCTCCTTCTGATAAGTTTGTAAATTCCAGTTCCAAAGGACTGCAGGCCGGTTCTTCATCGTTTTCAAATTCGGCTATAGGAGTCGGAAGAACCCTGATATTGTATTGACTCGTGTCAGCACAGCCATAGCTATTTAAAGCTCTCAACTCAATGGTATAATCAACAGGTGAAAAAGTGCTGTTGACAAACGTGTGATCCGGATCACTTTGATTTGATATATAGCCATCACCAAAATCCCAGAAGTATGTATCAGCATCTGTTGAGGTATTACTAAAAGCAACCTCAGTCGGACTGCATGATTCATCATCAAAAGGTTCAACACTGGCAACCGGCACCGGGTAAAACTCTACACTAACAGTATCGCCTGCCAAACAGCCATTATTGTCTTCTACCCAGGCAAATTCATATATGTCTGGTGCAGAGACGGTAGTGGCAGTTGAAGCTAAGCTGGCGTCAGTAAATGAAGCAGTTCCGCTACCTGATATTTGTTTCCATATACCAACTCCGATATCAGCATTGGCCAATAAGGGGTAGTTGAGTCCGCATGTGTCCGCATCGTTCATAATAGTTGGCGTTGGAAGCTCTATAAAAGTTATTGTCACTTCGTCAACATCGGTACAGCCATTGTTGTCTTCGGCCCAGGCAAAAACGTAATCTCCATATTGATCAACGCTGACCAGGGCATTGGGGTCATTTATATCAGAAAAGCTAACTGCTCCGGGACCAGATATAATGCTCCATTGTCCTACTCCAACATAAGGAATGGCCTGCAATTCATATGCTAATCCACAGGCGTTATCATTCGGCCCGGCCTGACTGGCGGGTTGCTCGTACACAGTAACATAAACACTGTCAATATCTTCACAACCGTATGAGTCGCGAACTGTATACTGGTATTTATACAAACCTGGTGTGGTTGAATTAAAGATCGGATTTTCAATGTCTGTGGCAGAGAGAAGATCAATACGATCACCACTCCACTCATGAAATACAAAAGTTCCCGAGCCGCCAACAGGATTAGGTTCTAATGTTTGATTGACGCCTGAGCATAAAATGATATTTTGATTGAGGAATTGTATGCTGACAGAATCCACTCCAATGGTAATTGTTTGTTCATCCAAACAGCCATTGTTGTCAGTCACACGATAGGTTAATACATAAGTGCCTTCCACTACTGTTTCAAACAGCGGATTTTCAATGTTAACATCGTTTAAGGGGCCTGTATCTCCTGTCCATAAATGAGTATATGGTAATAGACCTTGGGCAGGATTTCCATTAATCTGAAGTTGAGTGCCAGGACACAGGTGTGCTTCATGACCCGTTGAGACGTTAGCCAATGGAGAGTCTAAAACTGTAATGGTCGTTGTACCGGTAGCACTACAGCTATTTCCGTCTTCAACATAGTACTGTATAGTGTGTGTTCCGGGGCCGGCAACTGAAGGATCAAATTCTCCCGCCCATTCATCGGTTATGCCCGGACCGGTCCATTGCCCGCCAGGTGTAGCAGGTGTAAGAATAATCGGATTGTCATTTTCACAAAACGGCCCAACCGGTGTAATGCTGCCATCAGGATCAGGCACGATCAAAATAATAGCAGTGGTTGTAATAGGTGGATAGCCCTGATCGTAGGGATTACAGTAGTTCCAGTTATTAAGCGTGACTTCAAATTCATCGCCTACAGCTCTTCCGGCCGGAACAAATATTGGTAGTGCTTCATTCCAAGGTGATGTAGGAGCCAGAATAGGTTCTGATGTTACATCGATAGAGCCTGAGTATGGATAGGATCTGACCACTCCGCTAACTTCGGCATTGTCGATAAAGTTAGCAGCACCTTCGTTGGTTCCGTAAATCCACTGAATCCAACGCTTGTAATTGTTGGGTGAATCATCTTCAACCGGAGGGACACAGTTCCATTGGCTATTGTCCATAAAGGTTACGCCTCCGCTATTACCAACACAAATGGGAAATACGCGGGGATCTATTGAAAGTTCACCACCATTTCGGTCATCGGTATCCCAGACAATTACAGTTTCAGAGCGTAATGAGTTTTCACAAATTACACCATCGACCACAATATATAATTCAGGATTGTAATGACACTGGTCGCTATCATAGTCATGTGTAATTACAGGAACAGCCCATTTTTTTGCAGCCGCATCAACCAGGGATGCCGTAATAAATTCAACGTTACCATCGTCCCAGTCAAATAGAAATTCAACTTGTCGGCCACTGATGTCTTCAGCCAAAGTGTAAAAGGGTTCCCACTCAACAGTAACAGGCGCACATAGGTTATAGGGTGTGAAAGGTCCGCCCCGGGTCAATACATTGACATTGCATTCCTGAGACTGTCCGTTCAAAAAAGGATATAGTATGCCTAATACTATTAAAATTGCTTTTATTTTACCGTCCATAAGCATTTTTAATACGATTGGCCTGTTATCTTCTTAATTAACAGGAGTATTTTATTTTATCGTTTTTATACGATTGTTACCACTATTTAATATACTGATTTATATCATATTTTGGTAGGTTTAGATTAAAAGGTGAGTTTAGTCATTTTTTATATTCAAAAGTGTTCCAAAATTTACCTATCTGAATTCAAGAATTACTCCCTGGGAAATCCAAATATTGCTATTGACTACAGTCGGTATTACGGAGCTATTTGCTTTTTGGTTCCGATAAATAGCAACTTTTTCAGAAACTAACTAAAAGGAAATCTACGATGATGAATAAATTAATTGCAAGAACTTTACCTTATTTCCCGAAAAAATTCGTGTGGATTTTTTCCAAAAAGTATATTGCTGGTGAAACAGTTGATGAGGCAATTTTGGCTTCAAAGCAGCTGAACGATAAGGGTATGATGATAACTGTTGACCTGTTGGGTGAATTTATTACGAACCTTGATCAGGCTAAACAGAACAAGGATGAGTATCTGCAAATTATTGAGCGATTTGAGCAGGATAAAATTAATGGTAATTATTCTTTAAAACCTACAAGCTTTGGTTTGTTGATCGATAAAGATGTTTGTTATCAGTATATTCGGGAGATTGTTGAGAAAGCAGCCTCGTATGGTAATTTTGTGCGTGTTGATATGGAAGACTCAAAATGTGTGGACCTTGAAATTGAGTTGTTCCGTAAGCTTAAGGAAGAGTATCCTAAAAACGTGGGACTGGTATTTCAGGCATATTTAAAACGCACCATGCCTGATCTGGAAAACTTAATGGATATTCATACTGATGAAACCCCGATTAATTATCGCTTGTGTAAAGGTATATATGTAGAGCCTAAAGAGATTGCTTTCAAGGACTATCATGAGGTGAATGAGCATTACCTGAAAGATTTGGAGTACTTATTGAAAAATAAAGTTTACGTGGGCATTGCAACGCATGATCGCAAGCTGGTTGAAGGAGCCATTAAAATTATTGAAGAAAATAATATTCCTAACGAGCAATTTGAATTCCAGATGTTGTATGGCGTAACACCCGAGTTGCGCAAAGAAATTTTGGATAAAGGCTATAAGATGCGCGTTTATGTACCATACGGTAAAGATTGGTTTGGTTACAGTACCCGTAGATTAAAAGAAAATCCTAAAATGGCGAATCATATTATTAAGTCATTGTTTATTAAAGGCTAAAATAAGAATTGTTATTGAATAGTTGAATGGCATTCCGCTTACCGGGAGTGCCATTTTTTATTCTTTGAAGATGTTTAACTTACTGTAAAAGAAAGTTTGGAATAAGCCTCGCCCAAGCATAAAACAGTTCATGGCCAACCACAAGGCATGGTTTCCAATGTTCGATTTAAGCGCGTAAAACAGGGTGAAGAATACAACTGTTGCCAGTAACATGGTGTTTCGCATCAGTCGTGAAGCTGTTGCCCCAATATATATACCATCCCATATAAACGATGAAAAGCCTGTTAATGGCAACAAAATAAGCCATGGTAAATAAGTCCCTGCCACTTCAATAACGTCTGACTGGTTAGTGAATAAGAGGAGAATGTGATTTCCCAGACCACCATATATGGCAACAAATATAAGTGCAAATGCTGTTCCCCAGCCAAATAAATAGCGAACAGTACGCTTAACTTCTTTAATGTTTTTACCACCTGTAAACTTTCCAACCAAAGCTTCGGCGGCGTATGCGAAGCCATCAAGAAAGTATGAGAATAAGAAAAGAAACTGCAGTAGTGCACTGTTAGCCGCCAATATTAAGTCGCCTGTACCCGCTGATTTTGAAGTGAAAAAGGTGAATACAATAATAATACAAAGTGTGCGCAGAAAGATGTCACCACTTACATCTAAGAATCGTAAGAGGCCACTTTTATTTAGAATCACCTTAAAATTAAACTCTTTTAATATGTGACTGTATCTTTTAAGAAACAAGACAATTGACAAGCTAAATCCTACGCCGTTAGCAACAACCGAACCAAGAGCTACACCTTCCACTTTCATGTTCATCACCTTAACGAAGAAGAAAGAAGATAATATATTAACAATGTTAATGGTGATTGAAATAATCATGGGATATATGGCATTTTGCATGCCCAGAAACCATCCATTAATAACCATCAGTGAAATAGCTAATGGAGCAGCCCAGATGCGAATGTAAAAATAGTCAGCTGCCAGCTGTTTAACTTCATGACTTCCTTCAAGTATTTGTAAACTTAAGCCGACAACTCCTTTTTGCAATAGCAATAACAGTATCCCGGCGCTAAGTGCTAAAAACAAACCTCTGAACAGCATCATGGCCATTTCATTGGTGTTGTTGCGACCATAAGCCTGAGCAGCCATGCCGCTAATGCTCATGCGTAAAAAGGCAAATCCCCAGTATACAAAATTAAATATGACGCCACCTAATGCAACCGCACCCATAAAAATGGATGAATCCTGATAGCCCATAAGGTGCATGTCAACCATGCCAAGAAGTGGCACTGTTAGGTTGGTAAGAATATTGGGTATGGCAAGTTTAAGGATGTCTTTATTCATTGTGTGCGAAATATTCCGACGAAGATAAGTTTATTTGCTTAAAATGTAGCTTTAAATAAAGGCCTAATAATTAAGTGTTTTTGATGATGTAATAAAGAAAATGGAAAATAAAGACAAAAATATCTTTATTTTATTTGGACTAATTCCAAATAGTTTTTAGTTTTGAATCGTAAATCTGATTTTAATCTAATAATAGAAAACGAATATGGCTTTTGAATTACCAAAATTAGAATATGCTTACGATGCATTAGAACCACATATTGATGCACGTACAATGGAAATACATCACTCAAAACATCACGCCGGTTATACAAACAACTTAAATGCAGCTGTTGATGGTACAGATTTAGCGGGTAAGAGTATCGAAGATATTTTAGCTAATGTATCACAGCATTCTGTTGCTGTTCGAAATAACGGAGGTGGTTTTTATAATCACAATTTATTCTGGACTGTTATGTCGCCAAACGGAGGCGGACAGCCTGATGGTGAATTGGCGGCAGCCATAGATAAGGCTTTTGGATCATTTGATGCCTTTAAAGAAGCTTTTAATAAGGCGGCAGCTACACGCTTTGGTTCTGGCTGGGCGTGGCTTGTAAAACAAGCTGACGGTTCACTGGCAGTAACTTCAACTGCTAACCAGGATAATCCATTAATGGATCTTGCTGATGTTAAAGGAACTCCAATTTTAGGATTGGATGTTTGGGAGCATGCTTATTACTTACACTATCAAAATAGACGTCCCGATTATATTGGTGCGTTTTGGAACGTTATCAATTGGGACGAAGTAACGAGACGTTTTAAAGTTTAGTTTGTTCATTTTGTCTGGGAAAAAAGGGAGCTCAAACGTGAGTTCCCTTTTTATTTGCGATAAATCTGGTGTTTTTTAACTTTCTCAAAATATTATTGAAATGTTGAAAACATAAAATTACTATGTTTGTTTAATCCCAAGACAAATATCTAAAACGAACAAATATGAACTTTGAATTACCAAAATTACCGTATGCGCTGGATGCGCTTGAGCCTGTTATTTCTAAAACAACCATGGAGTTTCATTATGGAAAGCACCATCAGGCTTATGTAAATAACTTAAATAACCTTGTAAAAGGAACTGAATTTGAGAATGCCGATTTAGAAACGATCGTTAAAAAGTCGGAGGGTGGCATTTTTAATAATGGTGCACAGGTATGGAACCATACTTTCTACTTTATGTCATTTAAACCAAACGGAGGAGGCGAGCCTACAGGTGCATTAGCAGATGCAATTAAAGCTTCATTTGGTTCATTTGATAAATTTAAGGAAGAATTTTCAGCTGCTGCAGCCACCTTGTTTGGTTCTGGTTGGGCCTGGTTAGTGAAAAAAGAAGATGGCTCATTGGAAATAGTAAAAGAAAGTAATGCAGGTAATCCGCTTCGTAATGGATTAACTCCAATTTTAACTTGCGATGTTTGGGAGCATGCATACTATTTAGATAAGCAAAATCTTCGCCCTAAGTACATTGAAGAATTCTTTAGTATTCTGGATTGGGACGTAATCTCGGCTCGATACTAAAACATTGAAATTATAACGATTTTAAGCGTGACTTGATGACATTTTTTGTATATTAAGTCACGCTTTTTTTTACCCTTTAAACAATAACTAAAAATCGTTTTTATGCTTAAAGATTTAATTCTTAAAAATCGCAGCTACAGACGTTTCCATCAGGATGAAATGGTGGAACTTGAGACCTTAAAAGAATTGGTTGATTTAGCACGTTTGTCGCCGTCTGCACGTAATGCCCAGCCCCTAAAATATTTCTTATCTAATTCACCTGAAATTAATGATAAGATTTTCCCACACCTGTCATGGGCCGGTTACCTGAAAGATTGGCCTGGACCAGAAAAAGGGGAGCAACCATCTGCATATATAATTGTATTGAATGATACTGAGATATCGGCCAATTATTTCTGTGATGATGGTATTGCTACACAAAGTATTTTGCTAGGTGCTGTTGAAAAAGGTTTGGGCGGATGCATCATTGGTTCGTTAAACCGCCTTAAGCTTCAGCGTGAATTACGATTATCGGACAATCTGAAAATTGTACATATCATTGCGCTTGGAAAACCCAAGGAAGAGGTGAAGGTAGAAGAAATGAAAGAAGATAATATTAAGTATTGGCGTGATGTACAGCAAGTGCACCATGTTCCTAAAAGAGACTTAAAAGATATTATTGTTTAAACCCTTTAGTATATTTTGAAGCCCGACCCTTATGCGTCGGGCTTTTTTTGTTTTGCTGCCGCGGTAAGTTCAACTAAAAGCTATGTTGGTTTGTTGTATAATTATCGAATTGTCCATCCTAATATCAATGCTATGAACAGAAGCCAGTTGCTAATAATTATTTTCCTTTGTTGCTTGCCACACTTGAGCATTTCACAAATTAATAACCAGGATTCGATACGTGTTACCGGAGTGGTGTTTGAGCAAGATAGTCTTAACGTTTTACCTTACTCCAGATTTAACCTGGATGCCACTAATTTCTCTTCTGATGAAAAAGGACAGTTTTCGTTTTGGGCCCAACAAGGTGAAGTCATTCGCTTCTCGCATATCGGTTATAAAGACACTTATATTCAGGTTAATGATTCGTTGAAGCATAAAAACTATATGCTAGGTGTTTTTCTTACACGTGATACTGTATTGATCAGCGAGGTAATAGTGATGCCACGTTATGAAAATTTATCATTAAAGGCCAAAACAATGCCACTCATTATTACTCCCGAACAAGCCTATGCTACTAATAATGTAAGGGCATCAACCTATCAGGCATTAACGCAAACACCTATTAAGATGGATGCCGAAATGAACCATCGCATGGTTTTGCAGGAACGAACATGGAGTACCGTTTATAAAACGCAGATTCCACCCGGAAAATCAATTGGTATAACATCAGACAATATGGCTCTGATGCGATTATTTGTTCCACCTACTGAGCAAAAGGTAAAAGAAATTACTGTTCAGCCTCTTAACAGAAACGAGTTGGATTTATTACTAAGGATATATGAGCAACAACATACCCGAACAGTTGAACAGCCTTAAAACATTATAACGAAGACATAAAATCAGATAAATATCAGTAATAAATTCAAAGAAAATAAGCACTTTTGTGGCTTGCAAAAGATTGGACTATCAAACGCACAACAATGGAATTTACTTTAAACGGAAATAAAGGATATGCCAAAGTGGAATCGTATGATGATGAAACAACAGAGCAATTATCCGAACATTATCATAAAATATTAGGTGCCCTGGGAGAGGATCCAACACGTGAAGGACTTGAGAAAACTCCTCTTCGTGTGGCAAAAGCCATGCAGTTTTTAACGCAGGGTTACCACATGGATCCTGAAGAAATCATAAAATCAGCCATGTTTCGTGAGGATTACCAACAGATGGTAGTTGTTAAAGACATAGAGCTGTATTCAATGTGTGAGCACCACATGTTACCATTCTTTGGTAAAGCACATGTGGCGTATATTCCTCGTCATCATATTACCGGATTAAGTAAACTGGCACGTGTTGTTGAAGCTTTTGCACGTCGTTTGCAGGTACAGGAACGATTGACAACACAGATTAAAGAGTGTATTCAAAATACACTTAATCCACTCGGGGTTGCTGTAGTAATAGAAGCGCAACATATGTGTATGCAAATGCGAGGTGTACAAAAACAACACTCTGTAACAACGACATCAGATTTTACCGGCGCATTTCAGAAAAACCTTGCAACGCGTGAAGAATTCATGAAAATTATTAGTTCAAGACTACACTAAAAGGACTAACAAATAATATATAAACTGCCTCTTCATAACTGTTGAGGCAGTTTTTTTTATGTCTGCATTGACGATTTTTTACTTATGCAGATCTGTTTTTCACTATCAGACCTTTTGCAACTGTTAATGGCTAAAGTTTTCGTTTGTGGAGCCATTAACAACTGCTAACTGCTTAATTGTTCTGGAATTAAGGCTTTTATCAAATGATAATTGGCTGTTTTTTCCATTGGAGACGCTTTTATTAAATAATAATTGCTTCTTTTTTCCATTTTAGGTTTTTATTA
>JAKSBD010000044.1 GCA_022361295.1 Bacteroidales bacterium | reverse complement strand
TCTTACCCGCTGTAAAATCCTTCCAAATTTTGTTAACTGTCTGTTCACCGAGTTATTGACAGTCTGTCTACAAAATGATCCCGAAATTGCACAGGTCTGTAGTGTACAGAACTCATAAAAGAGTCTGCTACGCAAACATTCCCAATAAACATCAGTCAGCTTAAGCCGGGCGTGTATTTCTTACATATAAGCTCAGGAGCTAATGAGCTTGTAAAACGTATGGTGAAGAAGTGAGGGTAATGATAACGGAATTAAATTAGTAGTGACTATTTACTGTCCGTCACGAGCTTGGTGATTTGATTTCGATATTTTCCATTTGAAAATAAAAGCGTTCAGGAGCTTTCTTTCTGGGCGCTTTTTTTGTTTGTATACAGATAGTTGTATTTGTTTTTCTTATTATACCTATAACTGTATTTTGCTTATAATCTCTTCGTAACGATGTACTGATGCTTTCCTGATACCAGGAGTTCTTTTATAATTTAATAAATAATAAAACACCTGGGTTTGTGGAGACATTTTAGACATACTAATTTCGAAGTTGGCTCCAGAAACAACACTTTAATGCTTAATTCTTCCGTACTTTTTTAATAATTCAATTAACTTTTCTTCGGGCAATTCATAAACTGTGGTATTGTTCTTTCCAATCATAGTTTCAGCAGCAACAAGGGCATTTAATATTGATTCTTCAGTGGCCTGAGCTGTAGCTTCAAAAAGTTTAGACATTTTGTCATTAGGTATCATTTGCACCAACTGGGCTTTTTCCCTGTCAGCGGCACCAGAATTAGCTGTAGAAAAAGCTATAAAAATATCTCCGGAACCATTTCCTCCATATCCTCCCAGCCTGCTGATGCCTATTGGTACTCTGCGGGCAAGTCGCTTTAACTGGTGTGGAAGAAGTGGAGCATCTGTTGCTACTATGACTATTAATGAACCTCTATCTTTTTCAGTTCTTATTGGATTCCAAAGAGGCATACTTTCTGAAAATTCCTTGCCGACTGGCACTCCTGCTATAGTTAGTGAATTGCGACTGCCATAATTCGCCTGAACAATGACACCAAGTGTATATTTTGATGAATCAATTTGTACTTCGCGTGAAGATGTTCCTATTCCGCCTTTAAAAAGATGACAAATCATTCCTGTCCCTCCACCAACATTTCCCTCTTCTACAGGTCCTGATTTTGCGTTATCTAATGCTGAAAAAGCATGCTCTTTTTTCACATGAAAACCATTGATATCATTCAGGTCACCATCGTAAGTTTCTCCGACTACAGGTAAAGCCCAGAAAATATCCGGTTCATCAGGAAGCGGATCAAAATAGTTGTTTTTAATTTGCCATTCAACTACCGCATCCCTGACAACACCAACACTGTGCGTATTTGTTATCATAATAGGACCTTCAAGAAAGCCTGATTCTTCTACCCAGGTTGTCCCGGTCATTTCTCCATTACCATTAAGACTGTACCACCCTGCGAAAACCGGATCATATTTTTTACCTCGTGGTAAAACTGCCGTTACACCAGTTCGAATCGGCCCCTGTCCTACAACCAGTTTACCTTCTCCGAATATTAATGTTGTATGTCCTACCTCAATACCCTTGACATCTGTAATCGCATTTAATATGCCTGTTTTGCCTTCAAGGGGAATACCTAAATCTCTTGCCCTGTTAGTCTGACCAAATAACTGGGTAGTAATAAGTAAAATTGTCAAAATTATAAATGCCCTCTTCATTCTATTGGAATAAAATAGTTAAGATGGTAACATAAGACATTTATTCAACGACGTCAATTTTAAATTTTAATAATACCTGGGGTTGGTGATACTTTTTTTAACGTTTGGCCATATGAACGGCCCGTTTGCGTGTGGTATATTCGCTTTCTTAATTTTGCCTCAGCTCACAATGGAGCTATACTCCCAAATCCCGCCAAAGTCAGGGCTACTTTATGATGGCTTGTGTGTAGTTTAATTATCAATTTTAAATATTACCATATCTTTTGTCTTAAAGATTACTTACATTCTGCAACTAATTCTGATAGAATATTATAAGCATCTACCATATCTTTTCTGTTATATGATGACTGTAAAATGATTCTATGATAGCTTCTTTTTCCCTTGGTATAATATGGTTTTTGCTGAACATATTTATAAGATCCTTTCTTTTTTAAGTATATTCTTATGCCACAAGCACCCTCTGTATTGTCTTTTATACTACCAAATTCGACTTTATCTATGTTGGAAATATCTAATTTGTATTCATGCGTTAAGTCAGTATTTTCTTTTTCTTCTGTCGTAAATTGAAAAATAATAATTTGACAAGTATTTGTACCTTTGAGTCCTACACCTACATGTTCACGATAACTACCGTCAACGAATGTAGGCCTTAGCTTTTCAAGGAGCTGATTTTTTAATTCATTGATTCTTTTCTTGTCTTTTGCAAAAGAGCCATTGACAATTATGAATATTGTTAGAGTGGCTATTATTATTGATTTTATTCTCATAGTTTAATTTTATATTCTGACACAAACACTAGACCTACGTATTCAATAGTTTAAATGTTTTTATCATCTGGATTTTGCCATTCAAATTTACGTTAAAAAAAACATTTAATAAGGAATGGTGAAATAACTAACATGGCATTGAATGATTGAGTTAATATGCTATGTATTTAGATTTTATGACTAATTACACAACGG
>JAKSBD010000378.1 GCA_022361295.1 Bacteroidales bacterium | reverse complement strand
TCTAAAAATGAAGGTGTACTGGAAGCATTACATGAAGATCTGAAGGAGTATGATTTCGGTAGCAATGTATGGGCTGTTGAAGGTGGTAAATTAGGTGATATCAGAGGTTCGGTTTATGCCCGAAATGATCAGGGACAAATAATAGTTGATGATAAAGGACTACCTACTTTAGCACAGGGGAGTGATCATGTAATTGGTAACATTCAGGCTGATTGGACTGGCTCTATTAACCTTACTGCTGATTACAAAGGATTATATATGTCGGCTTTGTTTTCTGTTCAGGAAGGTGGAGATATACTGTCTAGCTCTGAACGAGGTGCTACTTCAGCTGGTACTGCTAAACGCACTGATGTTAATAATCGTATGGCCTTCTTTGTTGATGGTGTAACGGCTGATGGTGGACCTAATAACGTAATGGTGAGTGCTGAAGAATACTGGCGCCAGGTTGCCAAAGTGGATGAAGAGTTCATGTATGATGCGTCACATATGAAGTTAAAAGAAATTGTTATTGGATATAATGTGCCTAAATCTTTGTTAGAAAGGATTTCCGCAAACAATCCTATTCAGTCAATGCGAGTTGCAGTTGTTGGAAGGAACCTTTGGTACCTGTATAAAGATACACCAGGTACTGTACCTGACGCAAGTGCTTACAGTTCAGCTTATGCAGCACAGGCATTTGATTTTGCTCCTGTTCCGTCAACCAGAACATATGGTTTCTCGATTAACTTAGGTTTTTAATTAGCTAAAAGAAGAAAGAAATGAAAAATATATATACAGCATTACTAGCTATACTGCTTCTGGTAACAAGTTATAGCTGTTCAGATGATTTTGGCGATATGAATGTTCCTTCTGATGCAACTACTAAGGTGGAGCCTAAGTTCTTCCTTAATAAAATGCAACAGGAAGTATTCGCTAATTACCAGCGTAATGTCAATTTATACCCCGATTTATACAGTCAATATTGGGCTAATACAGTATCCAGTTTCGGTTCGCCACGATACGAATATGTTGATGGCTGGATTGGTAACCAATGGAGTGAAATGTACACTCGTCACTTAAGAAGTTCACAGGCTATTACAGATCAGTATGGTGGAAATGAATTCTATATTGACGCTTTGGCCATTAATGATATCTGGATGTGTTACTGGTGGTCGCGCATGACAGATACATATGGTGATATACCATATTTCGATGCTAGTAAGGGAAATCCGGTACCTTATACTGCTCAAAGTGAGATTTATGACGATTTATTTAAACGTCTTGATGCTGCTGTTGAAGCGATAACAGGAGGATCGGAACAATATGGTTACGGTTCAGAGTATGATCTGATATACAAAGGTGATGTTGAGAAGTGGAAACGCTTT
>JAKSBD010000045.1 GCA_022361295.1 Bacteroidales bacterium | reverse complement strand
TCACCATTTTTCAAGGTCACCACCATTACAAGGTTATTCTTTTGCTCAGGCAGATTACTCATTTTGCAGGCATCTACCTTTTGACTTTGCGGCTCAGACATGCTAACTGCCTTTTCTTTTTGATAAACCACATTGCCTTTAAAATCCATCACTTCAATAATTACTCTCATCTCAGAACTTGTTGGGTTATCACTAATCACATAGGTATTTAATACACCATTATCTTTTGACACAGAAACCATATGTGTTTTATAGGCATCTCTAACGGCATAGTGCGCAGCTTTCCATTGTCCTTCATAGTCAATGGTTGCCCAACTTGGTGTTGGCCAAACATCGTTAATCTGCCAGTAAAGCGTTCCCATACAATGTGGCTGATTGCGCCTATGGGTTTCAATGGCAAACTTCAAATCATAAGCCTGGTAAAGCTGTGAAACGTAGACAAAGTCTTCCAGTTCGCGTTCCCATCCTTTACCCATCTCGATATACATCGGCTTCTTCATGCGCTTATTGCCCTTTTTTGCTTTTTGGTGCAATTGCATCACGGGCGTACTCAATTGTCGATCTTCCGGTAGAGTAAATGTTTCTATAGTAGACATCTCAGGGTAAGCCTGAAAACCATATTCGCTCATAAAACGCGGTACATGCGCCTTGTAATAGTCTGGTGTTTTTGATCCTTTCCAAACATCCCATAAATGACGATCTCCTTCATTTTCAAGATGTGGACCATAACTGCGGAACGACGGCGACGAAGCCCAGTAATCTTTATCTGTGTATTCATTTACCACCTCAGGCAATACTTTTGTAAAGAGCTTAAAATAATCGTTGGCAATGGTTGTCGAGTCTTCTTTTGACCAGTTAAATTGCTTTTGTAAACCCCAGCCAAACCAGGCCCATTCCAACTCATTGTTTCCGCACCACATTCCAACAGAAGCATGGTTTCTTAGTCTTTTAACGTTATCAATTGCTTCCTGACGAACATTTTCAATAAAGGCTTCATGTCCAGGGTACATACTACAGGCAAACATAAAGTCCTGCCATACCAAAATTCCCTTCTCGTCACATAAATCATAGAAGCGTTTATCTTCATATACACCGCCACCCCATACGCGTAGCATGTTCATGTTGGCATCGGCCGTCGCTTTGATAATGTCGTCCATCTTATCCAGATATCGATCCGACATAAACATATCAGACGGGATATAGTTGGAACCTTTCATAAAGACCGGCTTTCCATTTAACCTGATGTAAAATGATTTACCAATTTCATCTTTTTCTGTAATCAGCTCGACTGTCCTCAGGCCAATGCGTTCACTTTTTGAATCGATAACGGTATCATCCGAAAGAACATCCACACGAAACTTATACAAGTGGGCCTCACCTAAACCAATTGTCCACCACAATTCCGGGTTATCAATCTGGTAATTCAGGGATACAATATTGTCACCTTTCTTTAGTTTGATCTTTTTGCCCGACAGCACTTTATTATTTTCTGTATCGACTACATTAATTGTCACACTTTCCTTTTTTGTTGCCGATAGCGATACTTCAGTTGTCAATTGTGCCTCCCTTTCTGAGAGCGACTTTTGATTGTAGTATACATTTTCTATGCGAACATTATCCCAGGCCTGCAACTCTACCGGTCTCCAGATACCAGAAGTGACCAGACGAGGTCCCCAGTCCCAGCCATAATGGTAACCTGCCTTGCGCGTAAAAACGCTTACTTTTTTATCTTTTACACCACCCAACTCCGACTGGTCGTTGATGGCAAATAAAGGGTAGCCCAATGCATCCCACTGAGGCTCAGCCATTTTAACAGGAGAATGAAAAACAATCTTCAGTTCATTATTTTTTGATTGAAGCAATGTTTTCACATCTGTATCCCATGTTCGAAACATATTATTGGCCGTCAATACTTTCTTACCATTTAAATACACATCGGCATAGGTATCTAAACCATGAAATACCAGCCGGGCATTAGCCTTACCTGTTACTTCATCACTGATATCAAATCTTGTTTGGTAAATCCATGTTTCTTTGTCTATCCATTGCAATTTTTCTTCATTATCACGATAATAAGGATCGTCAATAATATCGTTTTTCCATAAATCATTATGCACACTTCCCGGTACAATGGCTTTATTCCAGCTGCGATCACCTTCCTTTTGAAATTGCCAGCCTTCATTAAGTGTTTTTGAAATAACCTGCTTCTCTGTGCCCGTTGCTATTTGCAATGAGCCAAATAAGAAAACATAACTGATTAAGAGTATTATTTTATTCATTCCTGACTTGTTTTGACTTTTACACATTACAAATATGTCATCTGAAGCGAAAAAGTATCGGGGATAAATATTCAAAAGCAGGGGTGTAATACAAAGGGCTGAAATACCGCAGTTTAGAACAAAACAAATATCCTACTTTCGTATTTCAGCCCTGTAATTCGCAGTTTTTACTGGTATTATTTTTCAAGAATACCTGTTAACTCCTTTCTTAAATCGTTTAGAACATCAGGATAATCATCGAGAACATTCCTTGTTTCTCCACAATCTGTTTCCAGATTATAAAGCTGAGCACCGGGAGAATTATCAGGCACATCCTTTTCTTCAAGGCTCCAGCCTCCTGATGTGTTTGTATCAATAAATTTCCATGGTCCTTTGCGTATGGCAAACGCTCCATAACCTGAATGGTGAATCAGTGAGTGACGTTTAGCCTGAGCACGCCCCAGTAAAGCAGGTAAAAAACTAAAGCTGTCTTCTGCTTCATCAGCCAGAAGTTCAGATCCAATAACATCAGTAATGGTTGCATAAAAATCGGTGCTGCAAACCAATTGCTTTGATGAGCTTCCTTCTTTAACCATTCCCGGCCATTTAATAATTAAAGGCACACGATGTCCACCATCCCATGCGTCAGATTTCATACCTCTTCGATCAGCATTGGCGTGGTGATTATACAACTCGATATCACTTTGGTTCCAGTGTGCACCATTATCAGAGGTAAATATGACCATGGTATTCTCTGAAATATGATTCGATCGAAGAGCCTGTTCCAGTTGGCCAAGCACATCATCAACCATCATTACAAAATCCCCGTAAGAACCTGCTCCCGATTTTCCTTTAAACTTATCGGAAGGCAGCCATGGCGTATGTGGAGCTGTTAATGGCAGGTAAAGAAAGAAGGGTTTCTCTTTATTGGAATAGCGATTAATGTAATCAACGGCTTTATCAGTAAAGTTCTGCAACACCTCTTCATGTATGAAATCATCAGCTATATCACCATGACGGTAATAAACACCCCAATTATCCTTATAGCGCCAATTGGGGGCATGCCCGTTAACTTCAGCTGTTACCTTTCCGTTTTCAATGTATACATATGGTGCCATATCAAGAGATGCCGGCATGTAATAACTATATTCAAAGCCACAAAGTTCAGGTCCCTTAACAGGTGCTGTATAATCTACATTAGAAGTGTTACTTAAGTCAAAGCGATCAATCCCTGTCACTAACGACTCTGTGCTATCCTTCTTTGTCCACTCAAGCCCCAGGTGCCATTTACCAATGCATGCTGTTTGATAGTCGTTTTGTCTGAGCATTGATGCCAGCGTTGGTCGTTTATCCTCAATCAACGGTTTATCAAAGCCTATTAATACACCTTTTTTTAGTCTTGTACGAAAGGCGTAACGACCTGTCAGAATCCCATAACGGGTTGGAGTACATAAAGCTGAATTGGAATGTGCATCAGAAAAACTCATTCCACCATCAATTAGCTTATCCAGATTGGGCGTTTCTACTTTTGCTTCGTTATTAAGCGCTTTAATATCCCCATAACCCATATCATCCGCCAGGATAAAAATAATGTTAGGACGTTCAATTGGTTTATTTTTAAACTGGCAGCCCAACAGAATGGCAGCTAAAAGAATTAAACAGACGTTTTTAATCATAGCTTATTCTTTAAAATCAATAAGGGATTTAATTAACGGTAAGCCCAAATCTCCTGAAATAACCTGATTTGGAGTAAACGTTATCCTCTTTGTTTCTCCAGGTAAAAGGTCAAAATAGTTATCACTAAAGTGTCCATCTACATCAGCGTACACCAGGTAAATATTTTTAGCCAATGCATTGGCATTAAAGGTTAACACAAAGGCGTTACCTTGTTGTTCAATTGTGGCTTTTACACCTGGCTGTTGAAGTTTTAACTTCTTTTCAGGTGCGAAATAAAACAGTTCGTTATCCAACAATTGTTTCCCTTTTGACATGGCAATTTCCAACACCACATTTGACAATTGGTATTCTCCAAGCAGCTCTTTAATATCTTTAGAAGCATATACAGCCGAGGTATTTGCGGCTAAAGTAGTTGGTACTATTTCCTCACTGATTACTTTTCCGTCAAAGGTTTTCAGGCTAAGTCTTAATTGCCCCTTGATGTCTTTTAGTTCATCCGATATAACAGAGATGTTGAGTTGTCCGTTCTCTTCAATAGCAGAAATAGCAATATTTTTATTCACCTCACGAGCCATATATTGAGCTGCTTTCCATGTTCCGTAAAAATCGGTGGTTGCCCATGATACAGCAGGCCAGCAATCGTTCAACTGCCAGTACAATGTACCCATACAGAATGGCATATGACGACGGTGCGATTCAATAGCTATTTTGGTAGCTTTAGCGTGTAATAACTGCGATTTGTAGACATAGGCCTCAAAGTTTTTAGGAACCTGGTAATAGTCTTTCATCTTACGCTCTATCACATTGTTCCCAAAGTTTGGGTCGCGCGTCTGGTCATGCCTGGCTCTGTTATGGGCAAACATCACCTCACTGGTTTTGTATCGGTCTTTCTTTTTTGTGAATTTTTTAATGGACTTCAATTCCGGATAAGACTGAAAACCGTATTCACTCATAAAACGTCCAACCTGTGTGTTGTAAGTCTCTAATGTTGCCTTGCCTTTTGTGTTCCAGTAATGCACATCACCGTGTCCAAGCGGAATTCCATTATAACCCGTATTGGGGGAGGTTGGATGGTAATAGTGCGTTGTGTCAGCTTCTTTAATGGCATTGGGGATAACATCATAAAACAGGTAATTCAGGTTCTTTTCATACTGTGCTTGTTGCTCGTCAGTATAACGTTGTTTCCATCCCCAGCCATACCACGATATCTCATTCTCATTATTACCATTCCAAAGTGCAATACAGGCATGATTGCGAAGACGACGCACATTGTCTTTTACCTCCTCCTGAACAGTGTGTACAAAAGCATCATTTACCGGAAACATTCCACAGGCGAACATAATATCCTGCCAGACCAGTAAGCCGTTCTTATCACATAACTCATAGAAATAATCGTCTTCGTAAATGCCTCCGCCCCATACACGTAACATGTTCATATTTGACTGAACAGCTGTATTGATGTAATACTCATACTTTTCTCTTGACACTTTATTCTGGAAGTTATGTAATGGAATGTAGTTGGCACCTTTCATAAAGACGGGCACACCATTTAACTCCACATACATACTTTGTCCATCTTTATCTTTTTGGCGGATCACCTTTAAGGAGCGAATACCCGTACTAATAGTCTTTGATGCAGTATTGCTTCCTGCTGAAACTGAACATTCTATATCGTATAAATTAGCCTCTCCCAAACCGTTTGTCCACCATAGGCGAGGCTTTTTAATCTGGAAATCAACAGGAATGGTATTTATCCCTTTTTTCAATTTAACTGTTTGTCTTTTATAAATTGTTTTTCCTGACTTTACCAGTATAGTCGCTGTTACATCCTTATCAGATTGAATTTCATAAACTGCGCTTAACTTTGCCAGTTTTGATAAAACCTCCTTTTGAATGATTTGAACATCTTCAATTTTAATATTACTCCAGGCTTCAAGGTAAACAGGGCGCCAGATTCCAGCCGTTAACAGGCGTGGCCCCCAATCCCATCCAAAATGGAATCCTGCCTTACGACTGTACAGACTTAACCATATGTCACTTTGGTCATTATTATCCCAGGCTGCCAGCTTAAATGGAGCTTCCAGATATTTTGGAATATTACGTTTAAATACTGAGTGAAAGTAGATTCGTAAAGTATTATCCCCCTCTTTAATATATGGCTTTACATCTACTTTCCAGGTACGATGCATATTATCAGTCGTTAAAACCAGTTCATCATTCACATATACATCCGCATAGGTATCCAGGCCTTCAAACACAAGGTTGATATTCTCATTGCTCAGAAGCGTTTTATCTACCTCAATCGACTTTTGATACACCCAGTCCTTCTCACCAATCCACTGCAGATTTTTCTCATTCACACGGTAAAACGGGTCTTCAACAACGCCATTATCCATTAGGTCAGTATGTACACAACCAGGAACTGTTGCCTGTTTCCAAGCTTCTTCCTGTGCTTGCTTAAAATGCCACCCCTCAGATAAGTCAGAGATATAAACCTGAGCCATCAACACATGAGTACATAGTGTTCCCACAATAAAAAGTACTATCTTCTTCATTTCTTATCGTATAAAAAAAGCCAAAATAGGCACAGGCATGCTTTGGCTTCAAAATTTAATGTTTAGCAGTATATCTTATTTACAAAGAATCTTGCGTGTTTCCTGGACACCCCCTTCTCTAACAGCTACAATGTACATACCTGTAGGAAGATTCATATTCAACACTTTATCATTCGTATTGAAAGCTTTTACCTGGCTACCTGTCAATGTATAAACACTAATTGTTTTAGGAGTAGCTTCATTAAAATAAAGTTCGCAAGAGCTGTAGTTTGTGACTACCTTACTGATTAGTGCTTTATTAGCTTTAACATCACCAATTGCTGTTGGAATGCTAGCACCTGCTTTTAAGCTGGCAACCATAAACTCCTTTTTGCCTGTTACCTGGTTATATTGTACAGATGTCCATATATCATTATCTGCATCAACCAATACAGCATCATCCATATACTTTGGTTCAAATACCATTGTGAAATTTAAGATTTCAACCAAATCTGAGAAGTCACAAAACTGATCTGTAGTTCCTTGCAAAGGCATTTTAGCCATATCAATTGTTAAATTCACAAATTGATCAGCTGTAGCTGGAAAAGAGACTACTTTTTCATATTTATAACCATCCACGTCTTTGAATCGGAACATGAACTCATACTTATAAAGCGACTTATACCTAATTTGAAGACCACTACCATTTACTGATGTTGTTGATTTATCACTCTTCTCAATTGTTAAATAATTTGAGGGAAGAATCGTTGCATCGGTCTCTGATCTATCTAAACCCGCTTTATCTAGTCTAATAAAGAAGTGTTTATCTGTGCTACCAGTCACTGTTTCATCTGTAAATTTCACCCCTTTTATTGAAGTTCCTTTATCCTTGGTTCCTACTTTCAGGTTAATATTATCAAATTCAGCTCCACTCCAATCCAACTCCTGGGCACAAATATTAACAGCTACAAAGCTTAAAACAAATAGTAAAAATTTTCTCATAACACTAGTATTTAATTTGATTATCAATTCTATTTCATCGATTCAAAACTAGTCGTTACCACACCTAAAAACAGGGGTAAATATTAAAAGAAAGGGGGCAAATATATGCCCCCTTATTCATCTGACCAATTGGTATACAAACAATTACCTACTTAGCTTTTCTATAGTTCTTTAAATAGACTGACGGACTAACGCCAAAGAACTTCTTAAAGTTCTCACGGAAATATTTGGCATCATTAAAACCTACCTGGTACACCACTTGTGTGATGGTCATGGAAGTATTGGCAATTAAACGTGCTGCTTCTTTTAAGCGTATCATTCGCATATAACCAGACACCGAACAATCTGCATACTCTTTTAACTTATTATACAGTGTTGAATAGGTCATATTCATAGCTTTGGCAAATTCCTGTGAGTCGAAATCTTCAGTTTCTATATTGGCCATGACCACTTTTTCTGCCTGCTGCAGGAAGTCCTCACGTTCAGGATCACGTTCAAAGTCCTCAGCTTCTTTATGCGCAGCAAAGAATTGCTTCATTTTCTTGCGATCTTCAATCAGCTTTTTGATTTTGGTGTGCAGGTAATCCAGTTTAAAGGGTTTGAAAATATAAGCATCGGCCCCACGCTCAGTTCCTTCCAGTTTATCCTGATCGGTGGCTTTAGCAGAGATTAATATAATGGGTATCTGGCTGTAAGCTGCCTTGCTTTTTAGTTTTTCACAAAGCTCGAACCCATCCATTTTTGGCATCAATACATCTGAGAGAATAAGATCTGGCTTTAACTTACCTACCATATCATAAGCTTGCTTACCATCAAATGCCGGGTGAATAGTATATTCTTCTGATAATTCACGCTTCAGGTAATCGGCCATCTCCTGGTTATCTTCAGCCACAATAATCACCGGTTTATCGGACTTCGATGCTTTAGTATCTTCCTCTCCTGTTATGACAGCCAGTTTTTCGAAGTCATCAACGTCCTTTTCACCTTCCTTCAAAAAGGCATCACCCAAAGGTAATGTAATTGTAAAAGATGTTCCCTCATTCACCTTGCTGCGTAGTGATATGGTTCCATGGTGCAGTTCAACCAGGCGCTTTACCAATGCCAGACCAATACCTGTTCCCCGTTTTTCATTGTGATCTGATTGATAAAAACTTTCAAAAACAAGCTGATGTTCCGACTCATCAATTCCCACACCAGAATCAGCAACTTTAATCTGATATTCCCCTTTTGACACAAATGCATTTAAGTCAACAGTTATAGTTCCGCCTTCTGCCGTATGTTTAAAGGAATTGGATAATAAATTATACAGCATCTTCTCAACAAAGTCCTTGTCAATCCATGCTTCCAGTTTATCAACATTGGTATTGATGGCAAAATCAATGTTATTGGTTTTGGCTGCATAGTTAAATGAAGAAGCGACTGTTTTAATATAGCTTACAATATTTACCTCCTTTGCCTTTAGTTTTAAGTTACCTGTTTCAACCTTTCTGAAATCAAGCAATTGATTGAAAAGCCTTAATAATCGCTCGGCATTTCGGTGCATCGTCTTAAGGTAGTACTTTACATTCTCTTCCAGGTTGTTCATCTTCAGAATGCTCTCCAAAGGATCAACAATTAAGGTCAAAGGGGTGCGCAACTCATGAGAGATATTTGTAAAAAAGCGAATCTTCATCATGGTCAGCTCTTCATTCTTCTCGGTTTTAAGCTTCTCAAACTCCAGGTCTTTGAGAATTTTCTGTCGTTGAGCCAGGGCAAGAAAAATAATATACCAAACGCCTGAAATAGCGAACAAGTAAAGCACATAAGCCCACCAGGTTAACCACCATGGACGTAATATGTTTATATGAAGCATAGAAGGTGTCTCATTCCATACCCCATCACTATTAGCCACCCTTACTTTGAAAGTATAGTTGCCATGAGACAGGTTGGAGTATGTGGCAAAGCGACGTTCAGCTATAGTCGGCATCCATTCCTCATCAAAACCCTCCAGCATATATTCATACTTGTTTTTTTGAGCATTGGCATAGTGTAAGGCTATAAATTCCAGCGATATATTATTCTGGTAATGCTTTAGTTCTATGTTTTTAACATCTTCTATTGCCTTGTTAAGCAATACTTTTCCATCATATTCTTCTCCCATTTGTACTTTTTTGCCAAACAGCAAAAAGGAATTGATCTGCACTTCGGGTGTAAAAGGGTTTGTACCGTTGTCATATGGTTTAATAAGGTTTAAGCCTTTGTTGGAGCCAAAGTAAAGGTTGCCACTCCTTGATTTGCTGGCTCCTCCAACCCTGAAAAAGTTACCACTGACACCATCAGTAATATCAAAGGTTTTGATCTTACCATTTTCAACATTGAATCGTGAAATCCCTTTTCCTCCTATCCACAGGTTTTGGTTCTGTTCATCAAATAAAATAGATTGAATGGAATTACTTGGTAAGCCATCTTCCTGGCGATATACAACCAAGTCAACCTGCTCCATATTTTCGTTAAATACGAGTTTGTTTAATCCGTCTTCAATCGTACCTACAAATAACTGTGTTGGTGATGTACGGCATACTTCCCAAACAAAGTTGTGCGATAGCCTGTTCTTCTTCTTCTCTGAGGTATAATTGAAAAATTTCAACGAATCAGTAGTAGTGTATTTACTTAGACCTTCGGGTGTTGATATCCATAGGCAGTTTTCAATTGTATCATTATAAAGGCTGTTGATCGTATTGGATACCAATTGGTTTCTGGCGCTTCCTTTACGACGATGATTTTTAACCTTAATGACTTCCCCCTTATCATTTAAGGTAAGGACATCCATCCCATTTCGGTAGGTTCCTACGTAAAGAGCACCCTTATGGTATTCAATGGCCGTAATCAGGTTTTCTGTGGGACCTGGTTTTGATTCACGGGTTATTTGGGTAAAATAAGGTCTGCCTTTTCTTTCATCTTCGAGGTTCAACTTATTTAAACCACCACCCCAGCTGGCTATCCAAATATTGCCAAAATCATCCTCTGCTATATCATCAATGGATCCTCTCGTTTGCAGTGAACCTGTCTTACCCCGTTGATTTGGGTATGAAACCAATCGGTCTTCATCAACAATATACTTGCACAGATTGCCGTTTTGAAGTCCGATCCACATTTGTCCGTAACTATCTTCAAAAATACAGTTGATTAAATTATTTGACAGTTGAGTATAACTTCGGTTACTGATTGGTAATGAGAATAGATTACAATAACTGATGCCGGCACTTGTGGCAACCCACAATACGCCTGATCGGTCAACATACACCTCATTTATATAGTTACCAACCAGGCTGTTCATATCATTGACCTGACTCAAATAAGCCTGGTGAGTATATTGATCCTCATCTTCGCAATAATTAATACAAACTAAGCCCCGGGCCGTACCACACCATAAATTATTCTCATAGGCGAATAAAGTATTAACCCTGTTGGTTGAAGGAATAGGAAGAGTGTATTGCTTAAATAACAATTTTCCACTCTGCTGATATGATGCTATTTCACAATGGTATAAACCATAGTCGGAAGCCAGCCATATTTTACCATTAAAAATCACAATATCCAGAATATTACTAACTCTGGAACGTCCGTTTTCAAACTGGATGATTAAAGGTGTGAAATTAAATTTGTCTTTATCAAATATTAAGAGCCCCTGACTGCGTGTTCCAACTAATAGAAAGCGATGATTGAGTTCTAAAACGGAAGTTACTGAAACCTGTTTATCAAAGGCTTTAAAATTTCTAAAAGTATTGGTCTTGTAATCAAATAAATTCAATCCACCTTTCCATGCTCCCACCCATAATAGTGAGTCTGAATCTTCGTAAATAGTACTTATATTATTACTCGAGAACTTAAATTTCTTCTTTTCAGCATCTTCACGATAGGCTTCAAAATAACCATTTGAAAAGCGATTCAGACCACCGTCTTTAGTACCAATCCAAAAGTTACCACGGCTGTCTTCAAGCATGCAATCAATACGACTACTACTTATGCTTAAAGAGTCTGAAGTTCTGCTGATAAAGGTTTCTATTTCAAAACCATCATAGCGGTCGAGACCATAGTTGGTACCAAACCACATGTACCCTTTTTTGTCTTGTACAACAGATGTAGCCTGTATATGAGATAAACCTTCATCAGGCGTAATCTGTCTGAAGTTTAAAAATTCATCATCAGCAACATTGGCCTTAATAAAAGATAAGCCTAAACACGACAAAATGATAACTAAAACAATCTGGTATCTCATATTCTGCATCTTTAATCAACTAAAGTTAGGCATTAATGACTTAATCTCCTTTCTGCCATGGAGTGTTAGAAGTTTGTACAATGTGCTTCTTCAGTGCTTTCTCAAATTTCTTATACTTTTTAGGTAGCTCTTCAGGTAAAACAGGTTTACTTTCTTCCTTATCGTCTTTCATATTATAGAATACGAAGGGTTCACAGGCGGCATTTTGCACCAGTTTCCACTCTCCTTTTTGAATGGCATAAAAGGCGTTACCAATGGAGCATAGTTTGTTATTACCCCTGCGCACATAAACAATACTCCTCTCTTCAGGAAATGCGTCTTTACCATTCAACACCGGCGTTAAACTATGACCATCGAGTCCTTTTATATGGCTGATATCTGTTTGGGCCAATTCCGATAATGTCGGCATCAAATCTGTTATGGACAATAATTTATTACTGACTTGCCCTCGCTTAATTACACCAGGCCAGTTAGCAATAAACGGAACCCTGACACCCCCTTCCAGCAGGTCGCCTTTCATACCAGCAAGATCACCGTTACTTGCTCCATGATGCAAAGCGCCGCCATTATCTGATAAAAACAAGATCAGGGTATTTTCGTACTTCCTGTTGTCTTTAAGGCTTTGAATCACTTTAGCAATACCATCATCCATATGCTCAACAAGAGCCACGTATTTGGCACGTTTGTCGCCAATGCCTTTTTCTCGCGCTTTTACTTTCTCATAATACTCCTGTGGTGGCTGAAGTGGAGAATGTGGTGCAGTATAGTGCAGGAACAGACAGAATGGTTCATCGCTGCTTTGATTGATATAATCAATGGTCCAGTCGGTAAATAAATCCGTTACATGTCCTTTGGGTACAATGGGCATTTTATTCTCACGCATCCAGTTTTTCCCATAGCGCTCATGTTTGTAATAGTCTGTCATGCCAACCAGCCACCCCTTGTAATGGTCAAATCCCCGGTCGTTGGGTAGGTTTGGAGACTCCTCTCCCAAATGCCATTTCCCGATTAATGCGGTTTGATAACCGGCATTCTTTAGCACATCAGCCACAGTAACGGCATCCGGATCAAAATAACCGAAACTGTCACTTTTGTTATAACGTATAACGCCCGGCACACCCACTTTGTCTGGTGCTTTACCCGTTAGCATTGATGCACGTGAAGGGGAGCATACAGATGAAGTGGTGTGAAAATTAGTAAAGCGCACTCCTTCTTCAGCCAGTTGATCAATGTGTGGAGATTGTATATCCTCTGCTCCGAAACATCCTAAGTCACCATACCCCATATCGTCGGCTACTATCACCAGAATATTTGGTCGATCTTTCTGTGATATACTGCTATGGCAAGCTCCCAAAAGGAGACTTGCCACGATCAAATATTTAAAAACCAATCTATTCTGTCTTAATTGATACCCCATGTTTCGTAATTTATATCGTAAGACCTGAAAATAAGCGTATCATGCACACTATGCAGCTTCCCTGCTTCAGTAAACTGATATTGCAGGTACAACTCTTTTTTGTCTGCGTTATAAGTGCATTCATCACCCTGTAGAATGCCTGTTACCGATGATGCATCATTATCGGTTAGCTCCACTGAATTATCCTCATTAAGGGTAATGTTCATTGCATAATTGGCACTGCCACTTTCCAGTGAACCTAATCCAGGTGTTACCACCATATTATTTGATTCGGTTAATAGCTTCCAGGTTTTATTCTTTACCAAATCAGGCTCAGAATAAACCATTGCAGTATCCAGTACTCCGTCAATGTATATGCTGTCAACTCCCTTGTGAGCGTATACACCATGATACTCATTAATATACTTTATCACTGTAATGGTAAAATCTTTATCACTTAAGATGGAATCAAGCGATGTTTCGGTAATGCGCATCGGAATAGCATATGTTGGCGTATGTCCCATTGGGTCATTCATCAATGCTTCCATATCAAATTCAATGCTTACACTACCGGCTAACTGGCCTTTGGGAATTATCATATCCGTTGCATCACTTAGTGTGTAATACTCTGCCGGCATTAACTGCAACTGCGGATAATCAGCTAAAAGAGTCTCATCAATCACGTAACTGGCATATTCCTCATTCGTTGTGGTACGCATACCGCCTATCACAACACCGGTTTTAATATCTTCATCCTCGCCCGGAATGACCGTTCTTACGGGATCCGGTATGGCAAAACTTACCGAAGTAAATTCATGTTCATTAAACATGTAATCTTCATATTTGCACGATGACAATGCCAATATGATTCCTATTATAAACGTTAGTTTTTTCATTTCCATTCTGTTTAAAACCATTACCAACCATCGTTCTGACGAATACCCTTATTAACCTCACTTGCCGGTATAGGTCCGTAATTCATATAATCCTGGTAATTCCGTTGCTCCACATCGTAATATGTATATGAGTATGTTACTTCTTCACCTTCTTCTATACGTTCAATTCGGGCACCTTTGAGAGCTTCGTTTAATTTAAGCAAACCCACATTCCAACGACGTAAATCCCAGAAGCGGTGGCCTTCGAAACACAGTTCCAAACGACGCTCGTTATGAATCAATTCCAAAAACTGAGCATCACCTTCTGTTGCTACTTCAAGCAGATAATCCTGATTATCAATCCTGGCACGTTTTCTAAGTGTATGAATCGCATCCAAAGCTGTTATCCCATAGGCGTTAGGATCTTGCTGAGCGCCCCAGGCATTTAAAGCAGCCTCGGCATAGTTCAGGTATAACTCTCCCTTTCTGAATAAGGCATACAAATGCTTACCTTTGGTCACATCACCGGCATCCAGGTTAACCGACAGAATCAGCCACTTTTTGAGGTAGTAACTGGTTCGGGAAGCTTCTACGCGTGTAATCTCCGTATCTTTTCCTCCTACAAATGATTCAACTTTACTTCCATTCGATTTTGAACCATTATATAAAATAGCCTGATAAAAGCGTGGATCCCTGGTTTTATAAGGATTTGCCGGATCATAACTGGTTGATACATGATTGATTGGAAAACCAAACTTGTCAGGGAAAGCATCCACCAGGTTCTGCGATGGAGCTGTGCGTCCCTGCCCGCGTTGACTGGGAATTTTATTAACCGACTCAATGGTATTGCTATCCTCGCCCTGACGTGCCATGATCAACTCCGGGTGATTGATATCGGAAGCAATAGACTCATCCACCGATGGTAAGCTGTTACCAATGGCATCAATAGCTTCTTTTGAAAATTGAGCAGCTCTCTCCCATAACACAACATCATTTGTTGTGTTAAAAGCCGGACTTGCGGCGTAAAGTGCTACTCGTGATTTAAGAGCCAATGCAGCCAAAGAGTTGGCGCGACCAAGCAGGTTCTTTGCATAAACGCCATCTGTCTGGTCGTATTTTTCAGGCAGATATTTCGCAGCTGTATCGCAATCACTTATTATTGCCGTCACACACGCTTCATACGTTGAACGGGGGGTTAACTGCTCATCCTGCTGATGCACAGACATAACAATTGGTACTCCCATTGGCTGACCATCTATCAAACCTCCAAAAGCTTGTAGTAATTGCCAGTGATTCCACGCTCTTAAAAAGTGAGCTTCACCGTATAAACGCTCACGAATCTGCTCATTAAACTCAGCATCGCTAAGGCTATATGGTGTATCCTGTCCGTTTTCAAGCCAAAGGTTGGCATTTCTGATTTGCTCATACCATGTGGTCCATTGTCCAACCGGGTTCTTTTCAGGTGCCCATCCGCCTTGTCCTAAGGCATACATAGCTGATGAATATTGATTAGTTGCTGCATTATCAGTTGCAGCATCCAGAAAGTTATTGTTGTAATGCATGAATGATTCCGGAATTACATCATAGGCCTGAATTAAAACGCCCTCTGCATAAACCGGGTGACTCCATATGTTTTCATCAGTTAAAGCCCCATCGTACTGCGGTTCGAGTAGACCTTCTTCGCAACCAAAAAACAGGAATGCAAAGAAACTTAAAAGTAGTAAACTATATTTTTGTGTTCTCATTATTTCTGTTGCTTAAAATGTTAGACTAATTCCACCGGTGTATCCTGAAAACAATGGATAACCACTAATCCCGGCTGCGATATCTTCCGGATCACTGTTCTTTATTTCTGACACGGTGAACAGGTTGGTACCACGGACAAATACTTTCATTTTCTGAAGGCTAAGTTTATTTAGTACTTTTTGTGGCAATGAATATGATAATTCCACATTCTTTAATTTGATGTAATCGCCTTTCTCCAACCAATAGGATGAACCTTTAAAGTTGTTACCATCCGATTGGGTTGTTAAACGTGGATAAGAAGCAGCATCTTTAGTTGCTTCAGTCCAGCGTACCCATACCTGGTCTGAGTATTTACGTTCTCCATATACCTGGTAGTATGAATTATCCAACATGATATCATATCCGACAGCACCTGTAAATAAGGCATATAACTCAAAACCCTTGTAGTCAAAAACAGCATTAAAGCCAAAGGTAAAGCGTGGGAAATAATTACCTATCTCAGTCTGGTCATCGGCATCAATAACACCATTGTTATTTACATCCTGATAGCGTATATCTCCTTGCTGATAAGGTCCGAACGTCTGGAAAGGAGATGATGCAACCTCATTGTTATCGTAAAATAAACCTAATGATTGATAACCCATATGAGCATCGACCGGTAAACCCTTTTTACTTCGCTGTACACCATTAGGATACATGACCTCATCAATGACTTTATTCTCCGTTTCAGAATATACACCATTGGCGCCGAACAGATAATGGAAATCGCCCAGATTATTCTGATATTGAATACTGAAATCAATACCCTGGTTGCTGACTTCCTCGTAATTAACAAAAGGAACAACAGCGCCCGATGGATAAAGACTCTTACGTTGCGTTAGTATATCTGAGCGTAACTCATGAAATGCATTTACCTCTGTTCGTAAAGCATTGTTGAAGAAAACGGCATCCAAACCGACATTTAGTTCAGTAGACTTTTCCCAGCCCAATCCATGGCTGGCTGCCTGTACCTGTTTGTACATGGCCATATTGTTAGTCAGGTTCTCACCAAAACCAATGCTACCGTTTTTTTGCCATGCACTTCTGAAATAGTAGTAATTATTAAACGATCGGTCTGTACCCATCATCCCATAAGAGGCTTTCAGCTTCAGGTAATCAACAGCATCTGAACCTGACAAAAAGTTCTCCTCACTTATCACCCATCCCAGGTCTATAGTAGGAAATAGTTCATAACGTTCCCCATCTTCAAAAGCTGGTGAGCCGTAATACGCCAGATTAACATTAGCCACATAACGTTGTTTAAACATGTAAGTCCCATTTAAAGCAAATACAGTATTCTTACTGTCTTCTTTATAGGTTTTACCTTTTATACGGTTATAGTAATAAATCCCCAACAAGTTTGTGTTGAAATAATGTGCTTTACCAAATCCATTGGTGTAAGACAATTTCCCCCGTACAGTCGTTTGTCCGCTTACATCATCAGATTTACGCTCCTGATCACTGGCATCCTGACGGTTGCGCACTTTGTCTCCAATTACCAATGAATCTTGTCCGTTACTATCTAAAACCCATTTAGGTAAATAAGCACTAAAGTTCTTATCCTTACCATAACTTAAATAATTACGTGTATCAAAGCCAATAAATGTTTCGGCAGATAAGCCTTCTGCAATATTGCTCAGGTCAAAATCAAGTGCGAAGTTCATTTGAGCCACCCGATTAGTTTCCTTCACATACCCTGTTTGGGTCATTAAGCCCTCAATATTATTGTTATAGGCATACGACGCACCATATAAAGCCGAGTCGCCACGCGCTTCAGTCAGATAAATCGGATATTCATTGGGTCGATGCTTACTTAAGGCATTAAACAGGTCGCTTTCTTTTGTACCACCGCGACTGAAGAACTCCATGCTTGATGCAATATCCGCTTTTAAAGTCACCGCTTTGGTCACATCTACATCCAGATTGGCACGCATATTCAAGCGATCATAAGTCGATTCTTCGCCTATATCTTCCAAACCACCTTCACCGGTATAGCCAAGGTTAACATAGTATTTCACCTCCCGGCTTCCGCCTGAGAATTGTGCTGCCACTTTACTATATCTTGATGCACTTTTAAAATAATCAGCCCAATAATCGTTATCAGGGTATTTCAAAGGATTGCTTCCATTTTGATACCCTTGCAGATACTCATCCGAATAGTAAGGCGTCAATCCATCGTTGGTACGTGCTTCGTTGTATAAACGTGCATAATCGTATGCATTAAGGTACTCAGGCATCACACCTACCGATTGAATGCCAGACTCCGCAGTAACAGAAATATTGCGTTTTTCAGCCTCTCCTCGTTTTGTAGTTACCCACAAAGCACCATTGATGGCTTCAGGTCCGGCTAAAATCTTTGAGGAAGCATCTTTTAATACGTAAATTTTATCAATTTCCTCGGCATTTAAATCATTGATATCGCGCTTAACACCATCGATGTATACGACTATTGAATTATCGCTGCCTGTATGCTGTCCTCGAATATTCATTTTAGGTTTAGCGCTTCCCGGGCGACCACCCTGCTGACGAATGTATAAGCCGGCTGCCTGACCTGCCAGCGCATTGCCCAATGAAGCTGAAGGAAAAGACTCTAACGCATCACCATCAACTTCAGCCACGGCACCATTCACAGTGCGTTTGTATGAATCGGTATGTGGTAAAGCCACATTATCATTAGAGCTTAAAAACCAGGGGCGTTTTTCAATGTGCATCACACTACCCGACAGGTTATTATTCTTTACAGTGAAATAAATGTTTTCATAACCGTCTTTCTCCAATACCAGTACATCATCATTAACGGTCAGTATATTAAAGCGGCCATCATCATCACTCATAGCCCACTTTGTGCCATTCAGGTAACTCACTTTCACTGCAGCAACAGGTATATTATCACCCTCAACAATTTGTGCATTGAAGGTTACCTTTGAGTTTTTCCTTTTACCCTTCTTCTGTGCATAACTGACACTGGTTGCTACCATCAGAAGGCATAATACGAAGGCTTTTATTCGTAAGCCTTTATGTTGATATATATTATTCATAGTTATTTGCATTTAGGCTTACCATCCCGGGTTTTGCTCCAGATTTCCAAGCATATCCACATCATCTCTTTTTACCGGATACCAGTAATGACGCTCTTCAAACACGCGTTCCAGTTCAGGACGTTCTTCAATTACATAATTACCACTTACCTTATTCATACGATAAACCTTACGGTATTTGGCTTCGTGAGCTACATGCCAGCGACGCAGGTCAAACCAGCGTACATGCTCAAAACAAAGTTCAACAGCGCGTTCGTTTCTTATTTTTTCCCTGAACGTTTCTTTATCACCCGTATAACGTGTATCCACATCAACATGGCCCGAACGCTGGCGAATCAAATTAACAATATCCAATGCTGAATGGGTCATGCCCTCAGGCACTATATCCGGACCGTAAACCTCATTGGCAGCCTCTGCATAATCGAGCAGTACACCGGTCAGGCGGATATACATCCAGTTCTGCTGGTAATTATAATCGCCTGTTCCACTTAAATCATTGGCTGTTTCAGGCCATAATTTTCTGATGTAATAACCGGTCCAGTTATTGTTACCGTCAATGGATCCAATGGTTTTAAAAGTAAAGGCCTTACCTTTTTTTATGCCGAACTTGACTCCATCGTAAAGTATGGAATTATAAAAACGCGGATCGCGATTATTATAAGGCTTCTGCTCATCATAGTCAGCGTCATCTTCTACAGACAGGCCATTAGCTGTTTCAAACATACTCACCAGGTTGTGTGTAGGCGCTGTATTACGTTTCTTGTAACGTTTGTCGTAGGGCTGTGGTGAAAACATGGAATTATACATGTTTCTACTCCTGAAAATATTCTCTGAATAACCTCTACGTTTGCTTGAAGGTGTTACTCCGAAAATGGCTTCTTTAGAAAACATCTCATTACGCGAGTAGAATATCTCACCATAAGCACCTGGTGTTGAACCATCCATTAGCTCATAGATTCCTTTACTAAAAGCTAAATCTATCACTTCATTATAGGCTTCAAGTGCCATTGACAAACGTTTATTATCATAGGTGTATGAACCACTCTCCTGGTAATTCATTGTTGGGCTTGCATCATAAAGCAAGGCCATGCCTTTAAGCGCCAAGGCCGCCCCTTTCGTTACACGTCCGAAATCCGCATCTTGTTTACTCCATTTCTCAGGTAATAAAGCTAATGCTCTGTTACAGTCAGCCACAATAGAATCGGTACAGGTTCTGTAAGAAGGGCGTTCAAAATCCATATTTTCATCGGTTTCCAATACCCTGTTAATGTATGGCATACCACCTACACGACGGATAATCTCAAAGTGAAACCAGGCACGCATAAAATAGGCCTGTCCCAGCAACTCTTCTTTCTTTCTATCGTTGGTACCGTCATTTAAACGATACATGTTATCAATGGCCAGATTAGCAGCACGAATAGCCGGATAGGCTGATTCTAAGGGAGAATAACCATAACCGTTATTAACAGAACCGTCACCCTTGTATTCCCATCGTGTTTCATTGTTTCTGTCTCCACTCCAGTAATCACCAGCTGTTATGGCAAAAGGAGCCAGAGAAAACCATTCACCATGGGTCCATTGCAATTCGTCAGAATAGCAACCAGGAAAATGGTTATACCCAAAATAATAGTAATCAGTTAGTCCCTGGTATATCTTATTAACGAAGCCACGATAATTATTGTAGTTGGTAAAAACCGTTTCGTCGGTTATATCGTTAGCTCCCGTATCAGTTGCATCTAAATAATCCTCACACGATGAGATGATAAATGCACTCAGTAAGAATGATAATATAATTGATTTTTTCATCGTCTCTCAGTTTAAAATGATGCCTGCATTCCAAAATTGTAATACTTCATAAGCGGATAAGTTCTCACTGTTTGCGGAACCGGATCGAAGCGATCGTCAAACTTACTTGAAGTCCACAAGTCTTTTCCGTTCACATAAATTCGAAGGCTCGACAAGCCCAACTTATCTTTCAAGCCATCGGAGCGCAGCGTATAACTAATCTCCACATTTTTTAGTCGCAGGTAATCTGCATCCATATAAGTTAATGAATTGATGTAACCGGCACCGGCACCTGTATTGTGGTTGGTATTGGACACGCGGTTGGCAGGCAGGTTGCTATCCTGATTGTAAATACTCCAGGCATCCAGACTTTGGTCATGAGCTGTTAAAGCATCGGCTTTAATAAACGGATAATAAAGGTTATCTACCAACTGTCGTGACACATTGGCTGCACCACTAAATAAGAATGAGAAATCCCAGTTCTTATATCGGATGCTTCCGTTAAACCCGTATGTATATTCGGGATATTTTAAATTACCATAGGCAATTCGGTCAAGATTAGTGATTTGTCCGTCGCCATCGTAATCCACATAAATAACATCGCCCGGACGACGGTCGCCCTGATTCCAGTCAGAAGGAGTATACATATACACATCATCCCAGTCGCGGTATAAATCGTGTACCACCAACATCTCCTCTGAACCAATCGGCTTACCGGCATCTTTTTGATATTCAGCTCTGTCTTGCGGATCATCACGATGTACCACACGGTTTTCTGAGAAGTTGAAATTACCGCCAATGATAAGCTGCCAGTCGCGCCCCGGATCCGTGTGGTATTCAGCAGCAATTTCGTAACCATGTGTTTTGGTCTCCCCAATATTGGCATATGGATTCTCCTGTCCAAACCAGGTAGGAATAGTAACCCGTTGCATTAAAATGCCTTCACGTCGTTCGTCAAATAAGTCAACAGTAGCAGTAAAACGGTCAAATAAACCTAACTCAAAACCTAAATTCTGCTTAATGGCTGTTTCCCAGGTAGCATCAGCGTTACCCGGTGTACCTTCTGTAAAGGTGCCTTTCCCCCCTGCCGGATTACCAAAATACACTTTACCATTGGTTTCATATTGTGTCATATAGGTCCAGCGGGCTGCTCCAATGTCACTGCCTACTTCTCCATATGAATAACGTACTTTCAGTTCATCGATGAAATCGAAGTTATCAGCCACAAAACGTTCATTGGAAATCATCCATCCAACTGCTACCGCAGGAAAGAATCCGAAACGCTGGCCAGGTGCAAACTTATCAGAACCGTTATAAGCACCACTGGCCTCAATCATATAGCGGCTGTCGTACATGTATTCAGCACGTGCCACCCAATCCTCGGTTGGAAGACGAAATTTAACTTTTTCAAAATCCTTACGTCGTTGAAACAATCCCAATAAACCGACGCGGTGCTTGTTGAATGTTCTGTTATATCGCAATGACATTTCGTAATACAAATCGCGCGCGAAATAATTTATGGACTCGGCATTATAAACCGGCTGGTATAAAACGAAATCATCCGTTGGATAAATGGTTTGAATAATTGAACCATCTTCCTGTTCCTGATAATAATAACGAATGACATTAATCTCATTATTGATCTTGTTGGAAATAACCTGATCGTGACTTGTATTACTGTTATAAGACACCTTACCATTAAACTTCAATCCTTTTGTTATGAAATCCAGCTTCTGGTCAAAAATAAAATCGGTATATACCTTATTGGTTTTTGTTTCCTTGGCACCATTATAGTTGAGCAATACCACAGGGTTGTTACTGGCTCCGGTCGTCACATAATCTCCCAGCTGCCCATTTTCGTAATAGGCCGGAAAAAGGTAACGCGGTGCCCTGTTGGTAATATCATTCATCAGGTCTTTTGATGAATAGTTAGATGCATTTTTGGTTGCCATATTACCAATCATCTGCAGCTTCATAGTAGTGCTCTTGGTCAGTTGAAACGACACATTAGCCTTGTAGTTAAAGCGCTGATAATTAAAACGGGGATCGTAGTTATCCTGCTTTTCACTATTAAATACATCACCTTCTTTAGAATAGGATAAGGAGGTATAATACTTGATAAATTTCTTACCACCGGAAATATTAACGTTGTACTTTTGCGTCACCGCCACATCTTTGGTCATGTAATCAAACCAGTCGATCTCTGGATATAAGTACGGATCTGTTTTATATCGGTACTTATTAATGACGTCTTGCGAATAATAAAGCGTTGGGTCATAAATACCCTGGTGCTCCAAAGCCTGATTATACAACTCTAATGTTGAAGCATGATCCAGAAAGTTAAACGCCGTTGTAGGTTGCTTCAGCGAGATATTAAAAGAGGCATTGATCTTTGCTTTGCCTTCTTTACCTTGTTTGGTGGTAATCAGGATAACTCCATTGGCTCCTTTTACACCAAACACCGCTGTGGCCGAGGCATCTTTAAGAACCGACATACTCTCAACGTCATTCGGATCAATGTCATCGAAATCACGCTCAATTCCATCTACCAGAATTAATGGTGAGTTGTTATTCCACGATGATTTACCACGAATAAAGATTTCGGCTGCAGAAGAACCCGGTTCCCCTGTTGTTTGAATCACAGTAATTCCGGGAATGACACCATCCATGGTATTGGTTAAACTTAAATCACCCTTTGATGCCAGAAGTTGTTCACCTTTTGCCTGGGTAATAGCTCCAACCACACTCTCTTTCTTTTGCTGACCATAGCCAACGACCACCACATCTCCAAGTACTTCAACATTTTCGCGCATAACAATTGAGTAATATTCCCGGTTATCAATCATTATGGAATCTGTTACAAAACCTATTGTTGACAGGATCAGTCGCTGAGCACCATCCGGCACCTGCAGCTGAAACTGCCCGTCGTAGTCAGAGATAGTACCATTCATAGTACCTTCTATCAATATGGTAACTCCAACCAGTGTTTCTCCATCCTGAGATTTAACTTCTCCCTTCACAAGCTTTTGCGCCATTACTCCAGACGCCAGGCTCATAACAAGAATCAATCCCAATAATCGAATCAGATTGTTTTTCATCTGCTAATTTTTTCACTCGCGATATTTTATAATACCACTTTGTTTGAATTTAGTTTGTGTTATTGTAAAAATCTATCAATGAAGTTTCATCATCCGGATATATGAACCGACATCAGATAGAAATTTCAACAAACAAAATTATATGGACCAGGGGGAATATTTGGTTGGTAATATTGAAAAATGAGGGGGCAAATATAAGAAGAATATGAGTATAAAAAGGCGTATACTACTGAAATAATGACGAATAAGAAATGTGTGATTTACCCCTCTTTTAATTTATCAGAGAGATGATTAGATCCAAAATTGGGTATCTATTATTGGATATACGATTCAAAAAAGGCGATGAAAGTGTAAAAATAATTTCAACCACTTAAGGTATTGTAAAGAACAGGAGGCATG
>JAKSBD010000408.1 GCA_022361295.1 Bacteroidales bacterium | reverse complement strand
AAATCAGAACGCCAATGAATTCCATCGTTGGTTTCTCAACTTTGCTGACAAGTGATGTTTATAGTTTCGATGAACGGAAGGAATTTGCCAATGTGGTGCAGAAAAGCAGTGATAGCTTATTGGTGCTAATTAATGATATTATCGATATCTCACGAATTGAAACCGGACAGGTTCACCTTGTCAAAAAATGGGTTGAAATATCTGAGCTTTGTAAATATGTTTTCAAATCGTTGGAATTGAATGTTAACAACTTAAAGGTTGCATATGCGCTTGATATGCAGCTTTCAACTAATGAATTGCAAGTTTATACAGATCCGGAAAGGTTAAAGCAAATCTTGATCAATTTGCTTAATAATGCCATTAAATTTACAGAAGAAGGTCATGTAAAGCTAACGATAAAACAAGTGGCTAATTTTGATCAGGAGAATATTGGTGTCAGCTATTGTGGTACAGAGCGCGATGTATTAATGTTCACAGTTGAGGATACAGGCCTTGGAATAGCTGACGAATACCATGATAATATTTTTTCACCATTCCAGAAAGTAGAGAATGGCAGGGATGTACATGGAGGAATAGGCCTTGGATTGAGTATTGTTAAACAGTTGATAGAGATGCTTGGTGGTAAAATATGGCTAAAATCGAAGCTGGGAGTTGGCACCACCTTTTACTTTTTTATACCTGTAAATGGAGTTGATGAAAACAAAGAAGGTCAGGACTAAGCCCGACCTTTCATTATATTGTTATTCATTATGCACTATATGATTGGTGCACCTTTATAGACTGATGATTGTCCAACAGGAACAATGATGCCGCGATACTGAACCCTATTTGATGAATTACCCTGAACTGTAGCGTTTGCTATCTGTCCATCTGCATTACAATCAAGGCGAATATCGAAAGTGCCAAGTGCTGAGCTGACTATTAATGAGATAAAATAAGTTCCTTTTTTCTCGTTTTTGTTTACCTCATATTTAGTGATGTTCCCTCTTACCGAAACGCCTCCAACACCATTCTGTCCCATACCGCTGTTGGAACCCAGCTGAACGAAAGCTTCATCGCCTTCAACTGCGATAAAATTTAAACTGCTGGTTACATTAACTGATGCACCTCGTTTATTGGCAAGGGTATTTGCTTCAAGCACCCATTGCTTTTCATCAATGGATACAGATAGTGTTTTAGCCATCAATTCAGAACGTTCTTTTTCCTGTTGTTTGCGAATTTCACGGCGTTCTTTTCTTGTTAATTCTTTTTCTGCCTCTTGTCCAAATGTTACAATGGTAAAGCTTAGAAGTAAAGTTAAAATAGCTATCTTTTTCATGGTGATAGATTTTATATGTTCATGTTTGGTTAATCAAAATTAGTGCCACTTTATACGGTAGCCAATATTCCACTCAATCACTTCGGCCACTGAAAAGTTATGGGCGCGCACCAATAATCCGGCATACATATCGTTTTTAAAATGGTATTTCAGGCCAAATTTCTGATACATAAAAGGATTGTCATTTGTTCCTTTTTTTCGCAGTACTAAAAAACCCAGTTGTGATACCACAGAGAGTCTGTCAACTGTAAACTCATAGGTTCCAAATAAACCAAGCATCATTTTATCCGACATTTTATCTGCAAATTCAACAATTGGTTCTTCGCTGCCATCTTCAGGGTGTGTAACTGTCACATTGGCTTTTTCGTCGTAAGTAATATCCAAACCGGCACCAAATTTATTTTTCCAGGTCGTTTGCTTCAGAAAGGCAGCTGATAAATTTAGATATGAATGCATCACATCAGCCGTTCCTTTGGGGTCACCCGGATTTGCGGGTTCATTTTTGTTATCGTATAATATATTGCTTGAGCCTGAACCAAGTTGTATAGCTACTTCATAATGTTGCTCATAGGCAGGTTGAGCCGTTCTGATTAAAACAGGCCGATCTTTAAAATTATAGCTGATTTCAATGGATGGCGATACCAGGTTAAGTCCGCTGTTGGGTTTTTTCGTTCCTCCGTTGGAGAAGTGTGTGAAGCCGAAAGAGCCACGTAAATCAAATCGCGGACTTAGGTGATATTCGTAAAATAAATTCGCATCAATGTAAACGGTTCGGTATGAGCCAATGGCAACATTAAACGGGTTATCGTATTTATTGTATGGTTCCCAGTTGTAGGTTAAACCAAAGCCCAGCTCATAACCCCACAAACTCCTTTCTCCTCTTTTAAACGGAAAACCCATAAATCCATACAAAGCATTAGGTGTACCCAACTCATCAACATTAAAAAAGTTGGCACTGTAGAAAGCAACACCATAATACGGAAAGTTAAAAATGTGGTGCCATTCTTTACTACCGTCAGTTTGAACCTTATAAGCAATATTTAGTGACTGGTAATAGTCAATTACCTGGTTGGCGTCATTTTCACCTTTAACAAAGTCATTTGTTTGTAAAACTCTACCCGAATGGTATCGCAACGAAATAGCATTGTAACGTTTGGGTTTATTTTTTGATTGAATCGAATCATTGTTTTGATTCATAGCTGCTAATTGCAATCCGATTGCAAGAAGTAATATGCTTGTTATATACTTCATAGATGAACTGTTAGATGTTTGGTTACTAATTGCATTAAGCAATTATATAGTAAAAATAGGCCTTTGTTTTGATTGTTGAAAATAAAAAAAAAAAAAGATCATAAGAAAGTTTAGCTTT
>JAKSBD010000060.1 GCA_022361295.1 Bacteroidales bacterium | reverse complement strand
CCCCATCACTCTCCATTCATTGACGCACTAAACCCAATTTTAACACATAATAAACACATACCAAATACATATTAAATTCAATTTGAATCGAATTTAATTCGAGTTTGGTTTGAGTTTGGTTTGAGTTTAGTTTGAGTTTAGTTTGAGTTTGGTCTGAGTTTAATTCGAAGAAAGTACCAGGCAATTGCCTTTTAAAATACAATTGGTATTGCTTGCAGCGGAACATACAAAACTTGTTTTACCGCAGAGTCGCAAAGCTGCAAAGAAGTTAAAAACGGACGAACAGAGATGATTGAAGAATTGGAAAATAATCACCAGGCTGTGAATCGCAGACTGAAGGTCTGCCACATCATAGCTTGAGGCGATGCCCCTTGTTGTAATGTATGAGACTTTGACTTCGTCGATTTTCAATTCAGCCTCTGCTTAGCCTGACGTTTATGGACCGTAGATCTGGTATCTTTGTAGCCGTCAAATTTTCTTCAAAAAATATTTCCTCGATAATCACCATCATATCAACCCTTAAGCATCGGGTGGCGGAAAAAAGAGTAAAAAACTTTGATTTCAGATTTGGAGATACGAAAAAAACTCCCTTATTTTGCACCCGCTTTTGAGAACAACGGTTCATCTGAAAGGCACAGTTGATAAGGGGTTTAGGCCACTTATTGATACATAATGAAAGGCAAAACAAAGGGAAGTATTGACAACAAAAGCCGGGTATATTATCTTGCAAGTTCGCGTCAAAAAATAAGTCAAAAATTTTCAAAAATAATTTTGGAAAATAGAATAAAAACTTCTTACCTTTGCAGCCGCTTCTCAAACGAGAGAGCTTAAAAAGAACGGCATAATGGTTAATGATTCAGTTCGATTCTGAATGTGTCACATAAGCAAAAAAGGAAGGCTTTGGACTTCGGTCTACAGTCTTTAAGCTTTAACGATCTTTGAAAATATTGGATAGTACCTATTTTAAACGATAAAATAGAAAAGGTAAAAAGTGAAACCTGAAGTCAATTAAAGTTATTAAGATTTCTAGAGATATTTAAAAATTTTAATACAACGAAGAGTTTGATCCTGGCTCAGGATGAACGCTAGCGACAGGCCTAACACATGCAAGTCGAGGGGTAACGATGTAGCTTGCTACAGGCGACGACCGGCGCACGGGTGCGTAACGCGTATGAAACCTGCCTTATACTGGGGGATAGCCCGAAGAAATTCGGATTAATACCCCATAACAATATAGAGTGGCATCACTCCATATTTAAAACTCCGGTGGTATAAGATGGTCATGCGTGACATTAGCTAGTTGGTAAGGTAACGGCTTGCCAAGGCGACGATG
>JAKSBD010000046.1 GCA_022361295.1 Bacteroidales bacterium | reverse complement strand
TGACCTTGAAAAATGGTGAATGGGTTGAACACCAAAATTACTTTTACCTGACGAAACAAAAGGAACTGGCCCTTAACCAGGATTATAAGCTTAATAAAACGGTTGTTAAAAACAGCGACGGTAGCTATAACATTGAGTTATATAGTGAAAGCTTACTAAAAGGCTTAAGACTGACAAGTTCTGAAAGTCATGGCCATTTCTCAGATAATTATTTTGATCTGTTGCCAGGTCAGGCAAGAACAATTACATGGAAAGCTAAGAAGGGTGGCAATGCTGATGTCAGTTTTGAAATCAGCACATACAATGATTTATTGAAGAAAAAGGCTGCGTGGAGCAATTAGAAAATAGGAAGTTATGAATAAATCTATTATCAGTTATCAATACATTTTGCTTGTTTTATTGGCAATGGTTGGTGTCGGAAACACCGTTGCCAAAAACAAGCAACCCAATATTGTTTTTATATTAACGGATGACCAGGGCTATGGAGATTTAAGCATCAATGGGAATCCGCATATTGAAACGCCTAACATCGATAAGCTGGCTGGAGAGTCAGTCGTGTTTAACCGGTTTATGGTGAGTGCCGTATGTGCGCCTACACGTGCCAGTTTATTAACGGGGCGTTACCATTTGGCAACGGGCGTCAACTGGGTAACTCGCCGCAAAGAGGTAATGAACAGTCGTGAGGTAACCATTGCCGAGCTGTTGAAAGATAACGGTTATAGAACAGGACTGTTTGGAAAGTGGCATAATGGCTCTCAATATCCGCATAATCCGGTTGGTCAGGGTTTTGATGAATTTGTGGGCTTTTGTGCCGGGCACCTGAATAACTATTTTGATACCAAACTGGAGAATTCACAGGGTGAAATGATACAGACCAAAGGGTATATTACTGATGTTCTTACCGATTATGCAATCGATTTTATCGAAGAAAGCAAAGACGAACCATTCTTCTGTTTTGTGCCATATAATGCACCACACTCACCTTTCCAGTTGCCTGATTCTTATTTTAAAAAGTATAAGGATAAAGGCCTTGATGATGTTACTGCTGCGGTTTATGGTATGTGCGAAAACATTGACGACAATGTGGAGCGCCTTATCGTCAAACTGAAGGAAGAAGACTTATGGGAGAATACCATTTTTATTTACAGTACCGATAACGGTCCGAATTCGTATCGCTATAATGCAGATATGAAAGGTAAGAAAGCACAGGTGCACGAAGGTGGTGTAAGGGTGCCATTTTACATGAGAGTACCGGGAAAGAAACCGACAGAAGTGAATAAACTAACGGCACACATTGATATTTTGCCTACTCTTGCTGGCCTTTGCAATGTTAAAGTACCTGATGGCTTAGATATTCATGGTAAAGATGTAACCCCTTTGATTAATGGCAAAACAAAAAAGTGGGAAGAACGCATTATCTACACACATAATCAGCCATGGGTATTTGAAGAAGGCAATGCAGCTGCAGTCAGAACTGAAACATATCGTCTGGTGTATACACGTGAAGGCGATACAGCCCTGTACAACATGCAAAAAGATCCGAAACAGCTTCAAAATATTTTGGCGAATGAAGGCGAAACAGCAGAAAAGTTTAACCTCCTATATCATAACTGGTTTTTGGATATGACTAACGGAGGCAAGGAGCCACCTTGTGAACCGATTCATATTGGTCATGAAAAAGCGCCGCTTGTAACATTACCTGTTGTTGATGCCAGGCTCAGGAATAAAGTTAAGTATTCAGGTAAAGGCTGGTCTAACGACTGGGCACGTAACTTCAGAAATAAAAAAGGCTGTATTGAGTGGAATGTTAATGTTGTTGAAGCAGGTGATTATGCTATTCTGTTGAATTATAGTTGCTCGCAAGCCTTTATTGGTTTTGATATTATAGTCGAGGCCAATGGTCAGCAAATTAAAAAAACACTGGATAAAGCATTTGAAACAAAGCAAATTCCCAGTCCCGATGTAGTGAAGCGAGGCGAGGTCTACGAATACACCTGGAATGAAATGAACCTTGGAAATTTGCAACTTAACAAGGGACAATACAAAATCAGGTTAAGACTGGCAGGTGATATCAAAGCCGACAATAATTTCAGAGTATTGGATATAAAGGCAAAGAAGAAGGCCTAATACAAATCAGAATCAATTAAATTGCAAGTTATGAAGCAGGTGCTATATACAATATTATTACTCTTTGGGGTACTATCATATTCTTCAGCAACAAGTAAGGAGAAAAAAACAAATGTTGTTATCATTTACATGGACGACATGGGCTATGCCGATGTAAGTTGCTATGGTGCAGAAAAGCATACAACCCCTAATATTGATAAGTTGGCCCATGAGGGCATGAAGTTTACCAACTTTTATGCAGCATCCAATATATGTTCACCATCACGTGCATCATTATTAACAGGGTGCTATTCGCCACGTGCCGGAATGCCAAAGGTATTGTTGATTTCGAAAAAAGGTTTAAGCAAGGAAATCACCACCATGGCTGAGATGTTAAAGGAACAGGATTACAATACTGCTTTGATCGGTAAGTGGCACCTTGGACATCATAAGGAGCTTTTACCAACCAATCACGGGTTTGATTACTTTATGGGAACACCCTTTTCGCACGATTTAAAGATTAATGGTAAGTTGCCATTTTATGAAAATGAAACGGTGATTGAAAACAATCCGGATATTACACAACTAACAACACGATATACCGAAAAGGCAAAAGATTATATCCAGGAGAACAAAGATCAGCCATTTTTCTTGTGGTTATGTCATAACATGCCACACACCCCTTTAGCCGTGTCCGATAAATTCAAAGGTAAATCGGGCAATGGCTTGTATAGTGATGTAATGATGGAGATAGACTGGTCAGTGGGCGAAATTGCAAAGGAGCTGAAAAAACAGGGGCTGGATGAGAATACACTGCTTATTGTCACTTCTGATAACGGACCATCCCTAAAACAGGGAGAACATGCAGGAAATGCAGGTCCTTTCCGTGAGGGCAAGGGAACCACTTTCGAAGGGGGACATCGTGTACCGGGTGTTTTTTATA
>JAKSBD010000047.1 GCA_022361295.1 Bacteroidales bacterium | reverse complement strand
TAATACCAAATATACACTTCTTTAGTGGTTTAGTCGAATCCGACTATCAGAATTTAAGTCATTTGCTAAAATTGTTATTCCAGGAGTACTAAATCAGCCGATAAAAAAATAAGCAGGTAAAATGATAACCTTGCATACCAAGACACGACAAACAAGCTTAAATAGATTCCTAATAACATCCCATTTGCCATCAATAACACCTTTTCTGAATAAAAAATGAGCATTAGAAAATAAAAAAAACAGATTATATCCCTTTATTTTCATTTATTAAAGAAATACAATCCTGCCCATTGTTAAGGCACTTTACTTCTACAGATCAACACCTTAAGCTTTACGAGTTAAGGCCATGTTATTGTTTGTCCAGACCATTTTGATAACTGTTAGGGTATTGTTCTGCACACCTATGCTCTTGTTAGTTCACATTTTTTCACACTTGCTGCAATTTCATCTTTATTCGCTTCTACAATACCCACCTGGTCCTGAATTAAAAAATCGAAGCATGAGAGATAAAAAGAAGATAACGGATGAAGATTTAAGAAAACTCATCCAACAAAGAGAAGAGGAAAATGCAGCATTGAATAAACTATTACAGAAGGTAAAGGAACTCAAGTCAGTCAAAAATAAATCCAGTAAAATCACAAACTAAACAGTTTAATATGAACAATATTACACTACGACATCGACGCCATTTGCTAATGGTCATCTCCCTGTTAATTGCTGTTGGCAGCTATGCACAGCAGCTGAAACAATATGAAAAGGGTATGCAAAAGGGCGTTATTAAAGTAAAGCTACAACCCGAACTAATAGTCAGTCCTCAAGGCCTTAAATCCCATTCTGTTGATGGTTATGCTCAAACAGGTATTCTATCCATTGACCGATTAAATATTGATAATAAGGCCCATAAAATGGAACGTGTTTTCCCCTATTCGCAACAATATGAAGCACGACACCAAAAACATGGTCTTCACTTATGGTATCGCATTGAGGTAGATGAAAACGCAGACATAGAATCTGTTGTACAAGATTACGCACATGCATCTGAAATCCAAATAGCCGAACCATACTATGAAAAAGAGCTTGTCCCATACTCTTTAACTATATTCGAGGAAAGCACTAAAGCCACTTTAAAAGCAACTCAAACGGCTCCTTTTAATGACCCGATATTAGCTGACCAGTGGCACTACCACAATACAGGTAATGGTGATGTGACACCGGGTGCAGATATTAACCTATACAAGGCATGGGAAAGACAGGCGGGCCAATCCAACGTGATTGTATCGGTGCATGATGAAGGTATTCAGTATGAACACGAAGACCTGGCTGATAATATGTGGATCAACGAAGCTGAGTTAAATGGTGAAGAAGGCGTTGATGATGATGGCAATGGCTATGTAGATGACATTTATGGATACAATTTTATCACACGCAATGCTGCCATTGCGCCTGCCCACCACGGTACCCATGTTGCCGGAACGGTAGCTGCCGTAAATAACAATGGTATAGGAGTTGGCGGTGTGGCCGGCGGTACTGGCATAGGCGACGGAGCTCGTATTATGGGATGCCAGATAATTGGCGAAGGACCTTATAATGATATTGCTGCATCATTTGTGTATGCTGCCGACATGGGTGCTGTTATTTCTCAGAATAGCTGGGGTTGGACCACTGATGGTCATTATGAAGAGTCGGTAAAAGAGGCTATTGACTATTTTATAGCAGAAGCCGGTAATTACGAAGGCAGTCCCATGAAAGGTGGTATTGTTATCTGCGCATCAGGTAACAATGGCAGCCAGGGATTGCATTATCCGGCGGCTTTCGAAAGTACAATTGCCGTTGGGGCAACTGGTCCTGAAAATCTGATTACGGACTACTCCAATCATGGCGAATACATTGATATTACCGCTCCGGGTGGTGATAATCGATATGGAGAAGAGTTTGGTGTATTAAGTCTTGTAAACCACGACGGCTATGCTTTTCTTGATGGAACATCCATGGCCTGTCCGCATGTATCGGGTGTGGCTGCGCTGGTTGTATCGGAACATGGAGGTGAAAACTTTACCACTAACGATCTAAAAATTCATCTATTAGGCGGAACAAATATCATTGACACCATTGCAGGCAATGATGAATACATTGGATTGATGGGTGTTGGTGGTACAGATGCCGACCTGGCACTTAGAAAAGACAATGGTATTCCTCCAAAGCAGGTTACCGACCTTGAACTTACCGGAGTATCACAGGATTTCGCTTCTTTAAAATGGACTGTACCAACAGATGAAGACGATGATAAAGCCTCCTTCTTTGAAGTTTACTATGCTACAACCGATTTTGATGATGCCAACATTGATATTGCATCTAAAGTACTGATTAAAAACACTCAGGATGAGAAAACATTTTACAAATATGAATTAAACGGTCTTGAGTCGACAACTGAATACTTCATTGCAATAAAAGCCTTGGATCGCTGGGGCAATGCAAGTCCGCTATCCAACAAAGTAAATGGAACAACCAATGACGGTCCGGAAGTAGAGTTTTCAGTACCCGAAGTCACTTTCAATATTGATATCAATACTGCAAAAGACGCATCTTCTGTATTTGAATTACGTAATATTGGCGAAGGTGTATTGAAATGGGAAGTACAGGAACGTCATGTTAAAAATACAGATACCTATGCTGTTAATATGGTTAATTATCCCCAGGCTAATGCTGTTTCAAAGTTACCGGATTTACGGTCTGCTCCTTTTTCAAATACGGGTGGAGAAATAGTTACATATGCACAAAAGCCGGTTGAGAATGATGATATTTTCTATTTCCATCCCGATTACCTGTTATATTCAATGACAACATTAGGTGATCTGGATCTGGACTATACCAACTCAATGGCCACACGCTTTGAATTAACTCGTGAGGAAGGTTTTAATATGACCCACTTTGAGTTTGCCCTTAACCTGCCCGATATTGAAGAAACGCCTCTTGATGAACCCATCATCCTTGAGCTATATGAAGGTGAAGACCTAACCACCGCCAAGCGCATTTATGCTCAGGAGTATGTACCAACCGAGAATCGTATCTGGCATTTTGTAGAGCTCAGTGAACAGGTATTTTTCGAATCAGGTGATATATTCTTTCTGGTAGTTCACACACCTGCCAGACTACGCTATCCATTAATCGCCTCATGGGGATGGCACCCCAGTTTTGCCGACTACCAGTTTTACAGCAACAACCTGGGTAAAAAATGGGATAAGCTTAAGGATATTTTCAGCCCTGATTATGTTTGGGATGTGGCCGCTTGGAGCATGTACGAACCTCTTGACTCCTATCTGAAACTTACACCTGGAAACGGTATCTTACAAGCAAATACTAAAGAAGACATGACCATTGAATTAGATGCATCGCAACTAATTAATGGCGACTACCAGGCAAAGCTGGCGTTCTTAACAAACGAAAGCGGGAAAGAAATTAACTACTTACCCGTTAACTTCTCTGTCACCGGCAACAAACCTGTATTGGAAAGTGAGCAGGTACTTGAATTTGGCAACATCTTCGTTGGTGAATCCAAAGAAATGAGCATTGAAATTTACAACAGTGGATTAGGAGCTTTTGCTGCCAATGATTTTGCCAGTATTGATGTTCAAATTTCTAATCCTGACTTCCAGACCAGCAGCAGTGTTCCAAAAGTAATTTATGCTGAACGCAGTATTACCATATCGTTCAGATACTGGCCCAAGCAAGCTGGAGCAAGTAACTCTGCTGTTACATTAACGGATAAAGATGGTAACCAATATCGTTTTAACCCC
>JAKSBD010000316.1 GCA_022361295.1 Bacteroidales bacterium | reverse complement strand
TTTTTGCCACTGTTGGCATGGCTGCAGTCAATCATGATACGAGGTTCAAGACCTGCCTTTCTTAGTTCGGCTTCGTAATGTGCAATGTGTTCGGCCGAATAGTTTGGCTCTTTTCCTCCGCGGAGAATTATGTGTGAATTGGGGTTGCCTTTTGTTTTAACAACAGCAACTTTTCCTTCAGGGTTAATACTCACAAAGTTATGGGGTGCTGCTACTGATTCTCTTGCATTAATGGCGATGTCAATGCTGCCTTTTGTACCGTTTTTAAACCCAACAACAGAAGACAATCCACTGGCCATGTTTCGATGGCTTTGCGATTCTGTTGTTCGGGCACCTATGGCAGTCCATGAGAATAAATCCTGAATGTATTGTGGTGTTACAATGTCCAGAGCTTCACCAGCAGAAGGAAGACCAAGTTCAGCCACATATAAAAGAAGTTCCCTTGCCATTTTTAAGCCATCTTCCACATTACAGCTATTATCTAAATGAGGATCATTAATCAAACCTTGCCAGCCTATTGTTGTTCTTGGTTTCTCAAAATAAACACGCATTACCAGGTAAAGGGTGTCACTTACTCTGTCAGCTAATTTTTTTAGTTTCTGAGCATATTCTTTGGCGGCATCAATATCATGAATAGAGCAGGGGCCAACAACAACCAACAGGCGATTGTCTTTTTTGTGTAGAATACGTTTTACCGCATTTTGTCCATCCAGAATAGTTTTAGTGATATCATCAGTTAATGGATACTGACGCTTTAATTCATCTGGCGTGATAATAGGCTCTTCGGCAATGATATTGAGGTTTTCAATCCTTAAGTCTGTCATAGTGAATTTTGATAAGGGTTCAAAGGTAATAATAACCTGAGTTCGATTAAAATTTCACACCTCAGATTGAGCTAAAAAGTTGATTAGTAAATTGTACTATTGCGACATTATTTAATGAAGTTAATTGGCTTTTTTTAGACAAGGAGAAGAGTAAAGTAGCTTATAAACAGTAATTTACTTCAAATGAACGATTCGAAATAATACATTACTTCATTCTTTGTTTTTGTAAATTGCTATCTATAAACAATCTGAGGTAGAAATTTAATGTCGAACTCAGACCGTTTATAGATTATCAGACTTATGGACAATAAGATTGGTATATATAAACAAATGGGTTCCAATAATGAAACCCATTTGTTTTCTAATAGTCTTATGTCTAATAATATTTTAGCCTCAAATCTACTCAACCACAGTTACCCATCCGTGAGTATCCGGCTCATCACCATACTGAATTGCACGTAGTTTGTTATAAAGCTTTTCTGAAACTTCACCTGGTTTGCCATCTTTACTGAATACAAAAGAATTACCTCCTTCAATATCGTCAATCTGTCCAATTGGGCTGATGACAGCAGCGGTACCGCAAGCACCTGCTTCTTCAAATGTGCTTAATTCTTCATAAGGGATCTGGCGTCGCTCAACAGTCATACCCATGTCTTCTGCCAACTGGCAAAGGCACATGTTGGTGATGGAAGGAAGGATTGACTCTGACTTTGGTGTTACATAGGTGTTGTTTTTAATACCAAAGAAATTGGCAGGGCCACATTCGTCAATGTACTTTTTCTCTTTACTATCCAGGAAAAGAACAGCAGAGTAGCCTTTAGAATGAGCTTCATGACCAGCACGTAAGCTGGCTGCATAGTTACCACCTACTTTAATGTTACCTGTTCCAAGAGGAGCGGCACGGTCGTATTTGCGGGAAATCATCATGTTGGTAGGCTTAAATCCTTCTTTGAAATAAGGGCCAACAGGCATTACAAATACCATGAATAAATATTCGTCTGTTGGAGCAACACCAATTTTAGGGCCTGTTCCAACCAAAAGAGGACGGATATATAATGAAGCACCAGATTCATAAGGAGGAACAAATCGCTTGTTAAGCTCCACTGCTTTTAATACAGCGTTAACAAAGATGTCTTCAGGAATTTCAGCCATCATGGTTCCAACGGCAGAGTTATACATACGTTTAGCATTCTCTTCAATGCGGAACAGGCGGGTTTTTCCATCTTTACCCTTAAAGGCTTTTAATCCTTCAAAAGCTTCTTGGCCATAGTGCAAACCGGTAGCAGCCATGTGAATGCTTACCTGGTCTGATGAATGAACTTCCAGCTCACCCCATTTGCCATCGCGGTAGTAACATCTAACATTGTAATCTGTCTTCATATAGCTGAAAGACAAGTCGCTCCAATTGATATCGTTCATTTCTGTATGATTTAGTACTAGTGTAATTTTTCTTTATTTGCCCGTAAAGGTACAATAATCAACTTATAATTTAAATGACAAAAGGCATCTCTTAATGATGTTTTAATATGGGCTATCTGATAAACAGAAGGATAGCAGATAACAATGTGATAGTGTATATGAAATACCGGTATGGTTTTTCAGGTATGTAACCTACTATCTTTTTGCCTGTAAATGTTCCGGAAATCAATACCGGAAACATGATCAGGTTCAGTTGCAATGTTTGCCAGTTAATGGTTTCCCAACTAACAATATGAAAGGGAATCTTAAAAGAATTAAGTAACAGGTAAAACCAGGCTCCTGTGCCAATATATGCGGCTTTAGGTAATCGCATCGATAAAAGATACAAATTGAAAATAGGGCCTGCGGCATTGCCAATCATTGTTGCAAAACCACCAGTCAATCCCAGAGTATTGCCAAATACTTTAGATTCAGAAATATTAATTTTGCCTTTGAATTCATTATAGACGAGCAGGCCTACACATACTAAAATGGCCGTTCCCATTGTATACTTAAATTGTACATCATTAATCTTTGCGCCAATAAATACAGCTACTAAAATACCAATGACTGCTGGTGGTATTAGCCTTAATATAAGTTTAATATTGGCGCTTTTGTAAAAGAAACGAAGTGCCATTAGGTCGCCCATTAAAAGACAAGGGAGTATAATTCCAACAGATGCCTTACCGCCATACAGATGGGCAAATAATGGGATTACAAACATCGATAACCCTTTTAGGCCGCTTTTTGAAACACCAATAAAAAAGGCTGAAAGAAGAGTGAGCCCCCAGGTGGTCCAGTCGCTGTTCAGGGGGTTAATGAATTCAAGTATCGCCATTAAATAATCGCTTATAATTACGGTTAATAATCAACAGTAAATCATCAATGTTTGTTTTGGTGATTTCTGATGCTTTTTCGTAAACGGATTGGATTGTTAGCTGAGGGTTGTCATCTGTCTCCAAAAATAAGCGATTATTCGGAATAAATGGTAATACCTGGCTTGCTTTTGATGAAGGATTAAAGAGTGAGTGGCCTAAAGAAAAATGAAAATCATACTTTAAAGCTTGCTCCATGGTTTCAATGGGGGCATTAAAACCGTGAAATATCCATGCTTGACTGGGGTCGATGTCTTTTCTCAGTTTAATTATTTCAGAATATGCTTTTACACAATGGATAATTAATGGAAGTTGAAGCTTTTCTGATAGATCAATTTGGGCAATAAAAGCCTCTTGCTGAATAGATAGATGTGGACCCCTGTGTTTGTCTAATCCGCATTCGCCAATGGCGATTACATTGGACTCCTGCGTTAGTTTCTTTATGTTATCAAGTTTTTCAGTGTATGAATCATCAATATGCCAGGGGTGTACTCCAACGGATAGCAGATGTGACCGATCAATATGTTGATAGGTGTTTGAAGCATCTATGTTAATGATTGTTATGCAATTGTCGATTTGTCTGAAGTTGTGGGTATGACAGTTGATGTACATATAATCCGGCGCTATTTTTTTCAAATGCCTATTGTTTATATTGTTTAAGGATAGCATATTTATGAAAAACTAACTGTCTATGATAAAAATAGTCTATTTATTGTGTTTCCTGACTTTGGTTAATAGCTCAATGGCACAGGAATTTGAAGGTGAAAAGTTAATGCTTGCTCAGCAAATGAGCAACAAAGGTTATGAAAAGCTTCAGGCAGGTGATGTGCGTGGGGCTGAAATACTTTTTCTCAATGCTTTAAAACTCGACTCAAGGGTACGTGAAGCATACATGAATCTTAATAGTATTTACAAAGAAAGCAACATGGATGCGGCTACAACAATTATGGAAGCGGCCAGTTCAGTATTTGCCGATGATGATGAGGTTTGGTATTACCTGGCTAATAGCTATTATCAACAAAAGCAGTTTGAAAAGGCCATTGAAGCCTATGCAAATGCTATTAAATACAGCAAAGTTAATGGTGAAGACTTTGGTTTGGTCTGGAGTTATTATTTCAATAAGGCAAATGCCTTGGCAAAGCTTAACAGGAATAAAGATAGTATAGAGTTCTACACGAAAGCTATTGAGTTCAACCCTGAAAATCCCAGCATTTATTTTAATCGGGGGATGAACTATCTGATGGTTAAACAAAAAGACCTGGCTAAAAAAGACTGGCTAAAAGCAGGGGAGCTCGGAATGGAAGGCATAGAAGAGTATATTGATGAGTATATTAAATAGTTGATTTGTGAAGCTGTGACATTTATATTGTCAGAAATAGAATGAGATTCTGGATAATTGTTTCCCTAAAAAAACCTGAGTGAGATACCGTTAAATACAAATGGTTGATCACATCAAAGCAATGACAAAACAAAAGTGTCCATGTTAAAGAAAAAATTAACATGGATGCTTTTATTTGTTTGTTCAATAGGGTTTAAAGAAACTAAAGAATCAATATACATTAAATTCTGATGTTGAATCACATTCTACCACTAGTGATTTAACAGATTGTAAGGTTACTCTTGAGCTGTTATTAGCGATGAGATTAACACTGTGGATATCTTTATTGATTGTTACATTTGAGTGGCTAACATTCATTATTAGTTGCTGAATGCCAGTCGCTGAAATGATGGTTTCCGCTCTGGTTTGGGAGTTCAGTTGAATGTTATTAATTGAGCTGTGGCGGCTTATGTAAAGACTTCCTTTTTCTTTATTTGTGATGAAAATGCTGTCTTGAGTTAAACCAACTCTAAGTGTGCCACCCTTGTTAATGATTTCCTGTGTTTTGCTTAACTCAATTATATATTCACTTGTGTAATGATCAGATTTTAAAGGTTTAAGAATAAGCGTATCAGCACTGATTTCATATACATTATTGATTATTGAATCTTTTTTGTGTGAATAGGTAAGCTTGTTGGTACTGCTTGTTTTTAATCGAACATTAGATCCATTAAGGACTTTAACAAACCTGAAGTCGGGCAAGTCTTCTGTTTTCGTTTCCAGCTGTTCGGAATGTCTCTTGATATTAATGCCATCTACGGTAATTAAAAAAGAGAGCAGGCTAAGGCAGAAAACTGAAAGAAAAGCTATTAAAATAATCTTACTTGTTTTCATGTTCATTCTCATTTAATTGGTTAAACAATGGCTCAAGCTCAGTTTTTGTAATACGCAATAGTTTAACTTGTTGTATGAAAGCCGGTAGTACATCCTTGGCAAATTCTTCCTTGCGAATGTTTCTGATTGTTTCAGGGGCCTCATCGGTTACAAAGTAGCCAATGCCTCTTCGATTCTCTACTATATTGCTATGTTGTAACTCTAAAAATGTTCTCATAATGGTATTTTGGTTTACGCCAAGTTGTGACGCCAGTTGTCTTACTGATTGTACTTTATCTCCGGGCGCAAAATCTCCAGATAAAATGCGCTCACATATGTTGTCGGCAATCTGTTGAAAAATGCCTTTATTACTTTTGAATTCCATCATGCTATCTCTTTTTCTTTCACTTTAAAAAAGGCGTAAGCCCAAGTGG
>JAKSBD010000201.1 GCA_022361295.1 Bacteroidales bacterium | reverse complement strand
TTCATATCCCTCCAAATTTTTTATTGAAAAAAGATACAAAAAATTTCATCTCTCACATCACAACACAATCTACCATTTTATATATCTGCAACTTACATAAATATAAAAATACAATCAAGACAAATTACTCTTAATTAATTTGCACACGTTTCTATTATTCCTTTATTTTGCACCTAGTGAAAAGTGGAAGGATTTGGCTGATTGCAACCACTTAAAAAAAGTGCTAAAACGCATAATTCGTTTGTACTTCCCTCCTTTTCACATATCAACTTTTTTTTAATGATTTATCTGTATCAATACGATTACAGAGTATTTTTTAAATGATATGGGATATTTATTTACATCAGAATCGGTTTCTGAAGGACATCCGGATAAAGTATCTGATCAGATTTCAGATGCATTGCTGGATAATTTTTTAGCTTTTGATCCAAATTCAAAAGTTGCTTGTGAAACATTGGTTACAACCGGTCAGGTGGTACTAGCCGGCGAAGTTCACTCAAAGCACTATGTTGATGTGCAGGAAGTAGCCCGCCGAGTGATTAACCGTATTGGTTATACTAAAAGTGAATATCGTTTTGACGGTGACTCTTGTGGGGTATTATCGGCTATTCACGAACAATCGGCAGATATTAACCAGGGTGTTGATCGTGAGGAGAAGATGGAACAGGGTGCCGGCGATCAGGGAATGATGTTTGGTTATGCGTCTAAAGAAACTGACGATTATATGCCTATCTCGCTTGAACTATCGCACCGTTTATTAATGGATATGGCCGATATTCGTCGCGAAGGCAAAGAAATGACATACCTGCGCCCTGATTCAAAGAGCCAGGTGACCATTGAATATGGTGATGACAACCAACCAAAGCGCGTTCATACAATTGTAGTGTCAACTCAACACGATGATTTTGATGATGACGAACCAATGTTGGCAAAGATTAAAGATGATGTTCGTAATATATTAATACCACGAACAGTTTCGCAATTACCTGAGCGCGTTCAGGCATTATTTGACGATGAGTTCATCCTCCATGTTAACCCTACCGGTAAATTTGTAATTGGTGGCCCTCATGGAGACACCGGACTAACAGGTCGTAAAATTATTGTTGATACATACGGAGGTAAGGGAGCTCACGGAGGTGGTGCTTTCTCAGGTAAAGACCCTAGTAAGGTAGACCGTTCTGCAGCATATGCGTCGCGTCATATGGCTAAAAACATGGTAGCCGCCGGATTAGCTGATGAAGTTTTGGTGCAATTATCATATGCCATTGGTGTTGCCAAACCTGTTGGTGTATTTGTTGATACTTACGGAACATCCAAGGTTGACCTAAGCGATGGTGAAATTGCTGTTAAAATTGCAGAAGTATTCGATCTTCGCCCTGCAGCTATTGAAGAGCGCTTAAAGTTACGCAACCCAATGTATGAAGAAACAGCGGCTTATGGTCATATGGGACGTACACCGCGAACTGTTAAAAAGACCTTTATTTCGCCTTACTTTGGTGAAAAAGAATACGAAGTTGAATTATTCACATGGGAAAAGCTGGATTACGTTGACACTGTTAAAAAAGCATTTGGCTTGTAATAACAATATAAGTTGACACATTATTATAAAGGCCTTAAGTTATCAAAACTTAAGGCCTTTTTTGTGGTATATATTACCTGTCTCTATCGTTTAAAATAAGCAATCGTATCTTTTAGCTTTTCTGCTAGCTGAGTAAGATACTCTGAGTTATTAGTGAAAATAGAAGCCGAACCAGAGTTTTGTTGCGTTACTTCATTTAATTCCTGAATAGCTTTGTTTACCTGTTCTGCTCCACTCTGCTGCTCATAACTTGAAGCAGTAATTTCCTGAACCAACTGGGTTGTTTTCTCTATTTCCGGAATAATTACTTCCAACTGCTGTCCTGATTTTTCGGCTGCTTCAACACCATGTTGAGTCAAATCAATTATTTCAACCGCTGCCTTTTGAGAACGCTCAGCTAACTTTTTCACTTCAGCAGCCACTACGGCAAATCCTCTTCCCTGCTCGCCTGCTCTTGCAGCTTCAACAGCTGCATTTAAAGCTAAAATATTGGTTTGCTTGGCAATTTCTTCAATAATGGTAATCTTCTCAGAAATCTCCTGCATGGATTGTGTTGTTGCCTTTGAGCTCTCAAAACTCTCTTTTATACCATTGGCAGAATGCAAAGCAATTGTTTCCGTTTGTTTGGAGTTTTCACTGTTCTGTTGAATGGTGGCAACCATTTCTTCCATCGATGAAGAAATCTCTTCTGATGAAGCTGCCTGATTGGAAGCTCCTGCTGATAATTCATTGGATGAACCTGCCAGTTCAACACTTGCCGAGTTAATGGCATCAGAGCTTTCGACTATCTCATTGATAATTTTTTTCAAATTATCAACCATATCTTTCAAAGCTCGCCCCAGTTCACCTGCTTCATCTTTCTGATCATCATCAACGTCAATCTCAACATTCAGATTACCATCTGCAATTTGTCGCGATATAAGCGCGCTTTTGTTAATCGGTCGTATAATACTTCCGGCAGTAACATATACTATTATATATAGTATCACCAAGCCCAGAAAACCTATTAATATGCTTCTGTAAAATATTCGGTTGGCATTTGCTAAAATAACTTCTTTGGGCACTTCTATACCAAGAGTCCATGTTGTTTCAATACCTTTGAATTCAACAGGTGTGTATGACACATAGTAATCTACCTCATCAGAAGGGTTGATATACTCAAAACCATAATCTTTAGTTTCCAATGTTTGCTGAAGCCCCTTACTGAAATCACCAGACTCAAACCGGACAGCTTCAAATAGCTTTTTAGAGGTTAGCTCGGCATTTGTATGAGCAACAATACTTGTATCGCGTGATACGAGGTAAGCCACCGCCCCTTCATACGGATCCATATTAGATATAATCCTCGACATATTATTGAGGCTGATATCTACACCAACCATTCCTAAAAAACCACCATTACTATCTTGCAGAGGTGCAATAATTGATGTCATTAAGATTCCTGCCAACTCTTCAGTAACTACATCGTAATAAGGATCCCAAATATCGGGCTTATTCGACTGACGTGCTTGATAATACAAACTTGTCAGGTTATCATTATTCATATCAACATCCTCAGATGTCTGGGTCAGCTTTCCTCCTAACCTAAATACCACATTCCTGCGGCGGCCATTTTTTAAAGCATACGTTTCATCAAGCGCTTTCATCTCCCAAATTTGCCAGGTAGATAAAAGGTCAGGATTACTATCAAGCCATCCGTATAGAAGCTTATCATAAACAGCATCTCTATAGGATTCGTCGGTTGATAAATAGTGATTGTAATTATCCCTTGTTGTGTTAACAGCAGTTATTACCTGGTTAATATCACTCTGTATAAGATTTCGGGATGCTTTCAGGTTCGCGTCAATGATGGCTTTTGAATCAGCCAGAGCATTATTCTTCAGGCTTATACTAATATATCCTAAAGTAGCACCATAAATAACTGTAAATGATGCAAGAATATAAAGCAACAGCTTACTTTTTAAGCGTAGATTTAATTTATTCACTTCGGTTGTTTTTGGCGTTTGTAGGATTTAGCTTCCAGCTAACACTGTTTACGAGCAAAACAAATAAAAGTTATATTTAAGAACAATGATTTTTAACAATTTTAAACAAAAAAAGAGTCCGACCCATGGCCAGACTCCCTCAACTTTAACCTAACCCTTAAAAAAAATATTAGCTAAAGCTCACTTATCTCATTATCATACCTACCTCATAACAACAACCTTAAAGGCGAGTTCAAACTCATCATAAATCATTTTATCACCTAAATTGTCGAAGAACTTACCCGATCCGTAACGAACATCATATTTTGTCCTGTCTACCATAAATTTTCCCTCAAAAGTGTTACCACTATTTGTGACGGTAAAGCTTACCGGATGTGTTTTGCCCTTTATTGTCAAATCTCCATGAACATCGTAACCATTATCGTTGGCTTTCACCTTACTAAGCTTTAACTTACTAACAGGATAACTTTCTACACCAAAAAAATCATCGGATTTAAGGTGCCCAACCAACTTAGCATTGTAATCTTCATTCTCTATATCTGTACAGGTAATTGAACTCATATCAACAACAAACTCACCTCCTACCAGCTTTTTATCTTGCATTTCGAGTTTGGCTGACTTAAAACTAATCTTACCAGTGTGTTCTCCTGTTACTTTTTTACCTAACCAGGTAATGTCACTTGTCTTAACATCAACAGTTTTAGTTTGAGCCAGAATACCTACTGACGCAAACATTGATATCGCAATAAATAAAACACTCTTTTTCATATCAATGGGTTTTAAATAGTATCGTAATACATTAAAAACATCGTCTTACCTTGAAAAGTTCAAAATTTGTCTTGTTAAAACTTTGTTAACTCACTATCAAATTGGTGAGTCGTATGTTCATATGGAATTCGCTCCACCAACAGAAACACAAAGGACAAGACACTGCCTTTCTGTAGATTACACCACATCAACCACTTCATTTCATCCTTCTATCATCATAAAATCAACTGGTAAAAAAACCCCGTGATTGCTATTTTTACACTTATCATCTAAGCAATTACCTATATGAAAACTTCTGAGTGGTTATTTATCCTGTTGCTACTATTTACTCTTAGTAAATTAAACGCCCAAAGCAATATCTATCAAAAAGACTGGATTGATTTTAACAAAAATGGTCAAAAAGATATCTATGAAGATCCATCCTCGGCTATTGAGGATAGAATAGAAAACCTTCTGAGTCAGATGACTATCGAAGAAAAAACGTGTCAGATGGTGACACTTTATGGTTATGGCCGTGTTGCAAAAGATGAATTACCAACACCAGGCTGGACCAATGAGTTATGGAAAGATGGTCTTGGTAATATTGATGAAGCATCCAACGGGGTATACGCAGAAGCCAAATACAAGTATCCCTATAATAAACATGTGTGGGCACTGAATCAAATTCAGCGTTTTTTTATTGAAGAGACACGTCTGGGTATCCCCGTAGAATTTACCAATGAAGGCATCCGTGGCCTTAACCATTTTAAAGCAACTTCGTTTCCCGCACAAATTGGCATGGGATGCACATGGAATAAAGACCTGCTCTATAATGTTGGATTATGTATAGGTTCGGAAGGTCATGCTTTAGGATACAACAACATCTATTCACCTGTTCTGGATGTTGCCCGCGATCAGCGATGGGGGCGTATTGTTGAAAGCTTTGGTGAAGATCCCTTTTTGGTAACTGAGCTGGGCATGCAAATAACAAAAGGCATTCAATCAAAGGGCTTAAGCAGTACCTTAAAGCATTTTGCTGTTTACTCAGCTCCTAAAGGCGGACGAGATGGTCATGTTCGACTTGACCCACACATCTCTCCCCGCGAAATGCATATGATATACTTGTATCCATTTAAACGGACCATTCAGGAAGCAGGTGCTTTAGGTATTATGAGCTCCTACAACGACTACGATGGTGTTCCTGTTACCGGCAGTCATTATTTTCTATACGATCTATTAAGAAAACAATATGGTTTTAAAGGATATGTCGTATCCGACAGTGATGCAGTAGCCTGGATCTACAGTAAGCACAGAGTCGCTGATTCATACAAAGATGCCGTCAGGCAATCGGTTGAAGCGGGCCTCAATATACGAACAACCTTTAATCACCCTGAAAATTTTGTATCTCCGCTTCGTGAGCTCATACAAGACAAATCTCTCTCTATGGAAGTTATCGATGAACGTGTTAGAGATATATTGTATGTAAAATTTAAAGAAGGCTTATTTGATACACCCTATAGAGATGAAAAAGAAGTTAATGCAGTAGTTCGATCAAAAAAGCACATTGAATTAGCTAAAGAAGCATCGCGCCAATCACTTGTTTTATTAAAAAACAACAATGTTTTACCACTTGATGCGGCAAAATTAAAGAATGTATTGATAGTAGGTCCAAATGCAATGGCTGAAAGTAGTTCGGTAAGTCGATATGGAGCTCTGGGTGTTGATATTATTTCTCCGCTTGAAGGCATTAAGGAATTTCTCACGGGCAAAGCAAAGGTGGATTACACGCCTGGTTGTCTTTTACATGATAACAACTGGCCGCACTCTGAAGTTATTGATTATCCGTTGAGCGTTGAAGAAAGTCAGTTAATTAATGAGGCTGTTGATAAGTCCCAAAACTGCGATGTCATTATTGCTGTAATGGGTGAAGATGAAACAATGGTCGGCGAAAACCTGACCAGAACTTCACTCAATTTACCGGGACGACAACGCGATTTACTCAAAGCCTTAAGCGCAACAGGTAAACCCATTGTTGTTGTACTGATACACGGGCGCCCACTTTCAATAAACTATGCAGAACAGGAAGCCGATGCTATATTAGCAGCATGGTTCCCAGGCGAATATGGAGGACAAGCCATTGCCGAAACATTGTTTGGACACTATAATCCCGGTGGAAAATTATCAACTACCTGGCCGGCATCTGTCGGGCAAATTCCTTACAACTTCCCATATAAACCTTTTTCACAGGCAGGACAAGCTAAAGAAGGTCCCAATGGCACAGGTGAAAGCAGGCTTGTTGAGGCTCTATATCCCTTTGGACATGGCCTGTCTTACACATCATTTGAATACAGTAATCTAAAAATTGACAACATGCTATCTACAACTTCCGGTGAACTGGTAGTATCCTTTGATATTACAAACACAGGAAAATTCGCAGGTGATGAAGTATGTCAATTATACTTCAATGATGAATTCAGCTCAGTCATTACCTATGAATGGCAATTAAGAGCTTTTGAGCGATTACACCTTCAACCCGGAGAAAGGAAGACAGTTATATTTACACTATATCCAGAAGATCTGGCTCTTATAAACCGCGAGATGAAGGAAGTAACCGAAGCCGGCATATTTCAATTAGCTATTGGTTCTTCATCTGTAGATATCAGATTAAAAGAGAAGTTTGAGATAAAATAGTTCAAACCCTTCAAATACCAACTTACAATTTTAGCATTAAAACTTTAGCTATAACACAATATGAAACGAAGAAACTTTATCAAGCAATCAGGCATGTTGGTGAGTGGTGCATTTCTCGCTCCTACTATATTAACTGCAACAGGCAAACAGATTGATTTTAGGTCTATGAGGCCCGTAGCAGACAAGCGCTGTTTTACAAGTAAATCAGTTGATAAACTCATCAGTAAGGTAAAAACAAACATGGCGGATAAGGAACTGGCATGGATGTTTGAAAATTGTTTTCCAAACACCCTGGACACAACGGTTGACTTTGAATACATAGATGGCAAGCCTGATACATTCGTAATTACCGGCGACATTGATGCAATGTGGTTACGCGACAGTACCGCTCAGGTATGGCCTTATATGCCGCTGATAAAAAAAGACAAAGAGTTACAGGAGCTTATTAAAGGACTGGTTTTTCGTCAAACGAAGTGCATATTACTTGATCCATATGCCAATGCCTTCTATAAAGATGTAACTAAAATCTCTAAATGGAAGAGCGATAAAACGCAGATGTTACCAGGAATACATGAACGCAAGTGGGAAATCGATTCACTATGTTACGCTGTTCGTTTGGCCAATGAATATTACCAAATAACCGGAGATATCAGTGTTTTTGATGATGATTGGCAGGAAGCTGCACGCTTAATTATTCAAACGTTTAAAGCTGAACAACGTAAAGATGGAACATCACCTTATACATTTAACCGAACAACCGGACAAATGCTTGACAGTCCGGTTCATTGGGGCTTAGGACGTCCGGTACATCCCAATGGACTAATTTGCTCAATGTTCCGTCCATCCGACGATGCTACATTATTCCCATACTTAATCCCATCTAATGTTTTTGCTGTATTAAGCTTGAGGCAAATGGCTCATATTCATGCTACCATTCTCAATAACCAGCCTTTTGCTGACGAATGCAACAATCTTGCAGATGAAGTAAAGGAAGCCATTGAACAATATGCAGTGGCAGAACACATGGATTTTGGTGAGATCTATGCGTACGAAATAGATGGTTTTGGCAATAAAGTATTTATGGATGATGCGAACGTACCTTCATTAATGTCTTTGGCCTACCTTGGTGCACATAAACCTAATGACGGCTTATACAAACGAACAAGAGCCTTCTTATTGAGTAAGCACAATCCATACTTTTTAAAAGGAAATGCTGCTGAAGGACAAGCCAGTCCGCATACTGGGCAAGATAATATCTGGCCAATGGGAATTATTCTGCGTGCAATGACGAGTACGGATGATGATGAGATTGTGAAATGCCTCAAAATGCTTAAAGAAACGCATGCAGGAACAGGTTTTATGCATGAAAGTTTCCATAAAGATGATGCAACAAAATACACACGCGACTGGTTTGCCTGGGCCAATACCTTATTTGGTGAATTAATCGTGAAACTTAACGAAGAACGACCACATCTCTTAAAGATTAATTTATAGTAATGAAAGATAAAAGCTCTTCAACAACCTAAAACCCATCTGGTATGTTGAAGAGCTTACACCAAATGTAATATTGAGTGATTGATAAATAAATGGATTTATTTAGAACTTCTACAATGAATAACCCCGATAATTCCGGGGAGATATAGCCACAGCTACATTGATATTTAATGAAGAAGCAGAAACTTTAAAGAAACAATCTATTTCAAGTCATTTGATGATATTTATGGCATGACACATAACCGACCATTATTATTAAAATTCAATTCGATAATTTATAACTGGAAATAAAGCCCACTGATATCCTTCCTCGACTTTCTCTTTATTTGGATTCCAGTAGTCATAGGCTACAGCCTGGGCATTTGATATATTCTGAATATCCAGCTCCAGGGTTTGCGTACTTTTCTCTCTGTTAATACGATAACTCAGTTTTAGATCGACTTTGTAAAAAGTATCACGCTGTTTACTAAAGGCTGTATCATCGGGGCGCACTGTATAGCCTTTATCGAATGATTCATTTACATCAATTGGCGAATAGTAATTACCCCCTGCAACAACTGTTCGAAGGTTTAACCCCAGTGTTTTATTGCCTTCAGAGCCTAAAGGAAAATCCTTTCCTCCTGTGAAATTAACAACGTAACCATTATTAAAACGACTGTTTCGTTCCTTTTTATCAAATGCTACATACTTTGAATCAAACACTGAACCTGTTAGTAAAAAGTAGGTATTATTACTAAGGTACTTCTCCAAAGTTGCTTCAAGCCCGTAGTTTTTCCCTGTTCCATCGTTATTAAGTTGATCTGTAATATAACCCGACATATCATTGAGAATGGAATATGAAGAACCTTCTTCCATTTCAACAGGAACATCATATAGGTATTGATAATATGCCTCGAGCTTAAAGAGTAAGTTGCGATTAATCCGGTTCTCATACCCAACTACATATTGCATAGATTTCATCATTTCCAAATGTTTATTATACTGCTCAACACTACCGTCTTCCATTAATGTTCGAGCCAGGTAGATTGATGTATTTTCTGCTTTTGAGTGAAGACCTGCACCGGCGGTAAATGCTTGGTTATCTCTAAATTGCCATCGCAATCCCATGCGAGGGTCAATAGAGTAATTGCCATTTATATTCATATATTGCGCATGAACACCTCCTGTGAAAGTCAATGTTGATAAAGGACGCCATTTAACACTGGCATAGCCATTAACAAAGCCTGCCGACCCATTATCATCCAATGAGGTGTATATTTGCTGTAGCTCATCATCATAAATCACCATGTTCATATCGTAAAACTGATGATTATAAAATGCACCACCTTTAAAAGTCAACTTTGAATTTAGTTTATGTGTCAGGTCGCTTCCAACCCTTAAAGTATGGTAAACAAAACGATCACGACCTCTGAACTCATAAGCATCATTATCTTTTATAAACTCCTCATAGTACCATTTATTAAAGGTTCCGGTATATGACACACTTGATTTCAAATATGTTTGATCATTCAACGGACACAGGTAATTCAAACCCGTTACCCACATATCAGCCTCAAAATCCTGCTTATAATCTTCTTCATCGCCAGTAATATAGCTATAGCCTGCTACACCAAACAATTGCAGATTACCCTTTTTGCATCCTGGCAAATTAATATTAAAAGAAGCATCGGCATATTGGGGAACTGCTTCACCTGCAACTTTCACACCCATGTTTTTCAAAAGTGCCAATGACGAATAGCGACCATTTACCAAATAGGATCCTCCTTTCCCTAAAGGTCCTTCTGCGGCAGCATCAACACCTAATATACCACCCTGAAGAACATACTCGCGCTTTTGATCATTGCCTTTCCGCAAGTCAATGTCAAATACCCCTGAAACTGCATTGCCAAATTCAGCCGGAAAGGCACTCGTATAGAAGTCTGAATTGCTTAATATGGAACTATTTAAAATACCTATGGCCCCTCCTGTTGCTCCTTCATTAGCAAAATGATTGGGGTTTGCCACTGGTACACCTTCAATACGCCACAACAAACCGCGTGGCGAGTTTCCTCTTACTATTATTTCATTATTACCTGTTGGATCGGCAATTACTCCGGCGTATGAAGCTACCATACGTGCAGGGTCATTAAAACCACCGGCATATCGTTGTGTCTCTTCAACGCTAAATGAGCGGGCACTTATCATAGCCATTGAATTCGAAGCTTTACCCTTTTGTTGTGTTCCCCTGACTTTAATCTCCTGCAAACCTGTTACTGATTCACGCATTTCAACATTTAAAACAACTTCTTTACCTGAAGAAAGCAATACATTAGGTAGTTCAAGCGGTTCATAACCTAAAAACCGAAAGCTCAGGCCATAGCGATTAACAGGCATTGGCTCAAAGGCAAAATCACCATTTAAATCAGTAATAGTTCCTATAACCGGGTCCGAATCATTAATGATAACAGTCACCCCAACCAAAGGCATCTGTGTATCTTCATCCACCACCTTTCCCCTGATTATATTATCAGCAGATGGATTATTTGCCCTGGCAAAAAGACATAGCATTCCCACGACACATAGTGCCCATTTTTTCGATAAAAACATGATTTGATGATTGATTAGTTAATTTGCTTTTAAAGACATATAATAAATTGCAGGGATGCATCATCAGAAAAAAAACTAAAAAATCTCAATCATTTCTTAATTTGTTTTGTTGTACTTTTACACTTAGACGTTTATAAATTATTTAAGCTTTTAACCCAACTATGAAACAACTTAAGAAAAGGTATTATGTCCTTATAACCTTAGCACTTATTGTTTTCCTTGTACTTTTTTTCCTCTCCACTTTTGTCAAAAACTATATTAATAATAATAGTGTGGAGCTAACAGGAAGAAAGATTGAACTTCGGGAGCTAAACATCAATTATTTGCGTGTAGCAATAAAGGCATCGGATTTAATGGTATATGAAGCCAATCAGGTTGACACCTTTGCCGGCTTCAGACAACTATACGTCAATTTTGATCCTACAGAATTATTTAGCAACACTTATTCTTTTTCAGGCATTTTGCTGGACAGCCTTTTTGTGAATGCCATCAGAGATGAAAATGGTTTTAATTTTGATGATTTAGTGCCGGCGGCAGACACAACAAATACGGAAGCCGCGGACACGATTTCATCCAACCCGTTCCGTTTTGCTATTCACAATATAAAGTTCCAACATGGTCATTTAAACTTTTTGGATAAAACTGTGGATAACGAACTTAAGTTAGTCGATTTCTCTTTGAATTTACCCTTGATAGCATGGGACAGCGAATCTTCTGATGTTGGGATTGACTTTGAACTCGGTGAAAGAGGGAAAGTATTCGTAGGAGCACATGTCGACCAGGTCAACCAGACATATACTGTTGATTTCAAAGTTGATAAGTTTGGTTTAAAAGACATTTCAAGCTATGCTGAAAATACGATTAACATTGGCGGAATAGATGGGTATGTAAATACCGACTTACACATTAAGGGAAGCATAGAAAACACAATGGAAGTAAATGTCAGCGGTTCCACCAGCCTGGATTCTATTCATATCTGGGAACCTGACGGCACCGACCTGTTTCGATTGCAGTATGCGAAGCTAACCATGGACGAAATGGATATCGCCAACCAGCAATACAACATATCAGAAGTCATTGTGAGAAAGCCGATTATTACAGCAAGCTTAAATAAAGACATGAGTAATTTCGAACGTGTTCTATTACCTGTTATGACCACCGACACCCTCAAACAGAAAGAGGATGCTGTATCCCAAACAGATACAAGCTCAGCTAAAATCCCATTAAAATACAAAGTGAATGACTTTAAGATTATTGATGCCCGAATTTTATTTACTGACAATACCTTGTACCGTCCCTTTTTGTATGATTTGAATGATATCAATGTTGAAGTAAATAAAATAGCCAATGACCAGGAGCGGGTTCCTGTATCTTTTTCTATTAACTTAAACAATCAGGGAGCGCTATCCGGTCAATCACACATCAACATGTTAAACCCACTTGTTTTCAACCTGGAAGCCAAACTTGAAAAAATGCGATTATTGAGTTTTTCACCTTATTCAGAATACCACATTGCACGACCAATAACGCAGGGAGATTTCAATTATGACATAAGCATTGATATGACACCAACCCTGATGGTGAATAATAACAACATTGTTATTAACGAATTAGAAATAGGTGATAAAACCCAAAATGAACCTCAGGTTAAAGCACCTGTTAAACTCGGACTCTACCTGATGAAAGATCCGAAGGATGTTATTAAAATTGATATGCCTGTTAAGGGCAATCCTTCCGATCCAAATTTCAGCATCAGTAAGCTGATATGGAAAGCCCTTTCAAACTTGATAGTAAAAGCAGCTGCTTCACCCTTTAATGCATTAGGAAATCTTGTTGGAACGCGACCAGAAGAGTTAGAATATATCCCAATGCCGTATGCTCAGGATTCCATTGCTCATGAACAGCGAAAAACACTGGATAAAATAGCTCACATCCTTGAAAAAAAGCCACAGCTTATCTTTAAGTTTGTTCAACGCACAGACCCCAAAATAGAGAAAGATAAACTGGCAGTATCAATGGCTAAGAAACAGATGTTGACAGAGTCAATGCCAATGAATAATGAAAAGCAGATTGCACGATACAAAGAACGCTTGTTGGCAATGGAAGACAACAATCCTGATTTGATCTCATATGTCAATTCAAAAGTTCCTGATTCCGATGGCATGCCTTTAGCAGATGCCAGTCGAAAACTCATAGGAGAAGACGAACTGAATGATGCTTTTACAAAACTCCTGATCAACCGCAATGAAAACATCAACTATTACCTGACACAGGAAAAAGGTGTGGATTCGACCAGTATAGACATCAGAACAGCCGATTTACGCAATTTACCTGAGCAATTGAAGAGCTGCAATTATAAAGTAGAAGTATCCATTAAATAACAACTATCAAAATACACCAAAGCCCTAAAAACATACCTGTTTTAGGGCTTTGGATTGTCAGGCAATCATTTCTTTAAACCGGGAAAAACAACATAACTGCTTAATATCACTTCGGTGATATACCGGGTTTGCTTGTTTTTGTCTTCATACTGGCGGTGCGTCAGCCGACCTTCAATAGCAACTTCTTTTCCTTTCTGTAAATATTTTTGCGCTATCTCCGCCTGCTTTCCCCAGGCTGTTACATTATGCCATTGCGTTTCAGTTCTTTCCTGTCCGTTTGAGTCTTTAAATGTTTCATTGGTGGCAATTGTAAACTTTGCCAGTTTATGACCATTATCAAAAGTTTTGATTTCAGGGTCCATTCCCAAATTTCCTACTAACTGTACTCTGTTCCTTACATTTGTCATAAATCATCTGTTTTTAATGAATAAGTAATTGATGAAACAAAGATGGAAGATCATTCAGGCGTAAATAGGTTATTAAACATTTATAGTTGTTTATGTTTCGTTTAAAACCGTTTGTAATCACTTAAAAACGTTTATATATTTACCAGAGTGATACTTACAAAAACCTATTCTTATGCCTGAAAATCGAATATGCCCTGTATGTGAAGATCCGATAATCGGTCGGATTGATAAAAAATTCTGTTCCGATCAGTGCAGGAACAGTTACAATAACAGAAGATATAGTTATAAAAAACCATTGGTACAAAAAATTAACCGCACTCTGAAGAAGAATTACAATATTCTCCTTGGTATAAATAAAACCGGCAAAACAAAGGTTAAACGTTCCATTTTACTCCAGGAAGGATTTGACTTTAACTATTTTACCGGGTCATATACCACTCAAAAGGGTGCGACATACCGGCTTTGTTATGACCAGGCTTATTTGGTTCTCAGCGAAGAGTTATATTTGCTTATCCAATGGAAAGATTAACACCTATAACTTCAAACAATATTATAAAATTTAACTATCGGATCACTAACATCATCAATATGACCTTCATCGATGGCAATATGCAGCCTCACGACAAAGCACTGGGCATAATGACAATATGAACCTGAGTTCGATTTAAATTTCACACCTCAGATTGAACTAAAAGATTAAAGGTCTGGGTTTTAAATTGCATACTTTAGTTTGTTCTGTTAGATAAAATTCTATTGCACGTCAGCTTCAACAGGTTGTTTCACAACACGTCCGTCTTTTAGGCGGATTATACGTTTACCATACTCTGCAAATTCCTCATTGTGAGTCACCTGAACAATGGTTGTTCCTTCCTCATTAAGATCCTTTAGAATATCCATAATCATTCGCCCTTGCTCCGAATGAAGATTACCGGTTGGTTCATCGGCTAATAAGAGTTTAGGTCTGGCAGCTATAGCACGAGCAATGCCAACCAGCTGTTGTTGTCCGCCTGATAACTGGGCAGGAAACAAATCTTTTTTACCAACCATACTGAACCGATCCAGTAAATCAGCCACAATTGCCTGACGCTCTTTTCTTTTAACACCTTTGTAAACCAGTGATGTCTCAATGTTTTCTGCAACAGTCATTTCATCAATCAAATGATATGCCTGAAAGATAAAACCAATGTAATTGCGATGGTATTCTACCCGCTTTTTCTCTTTTAGGGATGTCATCTCTTCGTCAAAAAAATGATATTCTCCCTCATTGGCTTCATCCAGTAAACCAATTATATTAAGCAGTGTGGATTTACCTGCTCCAGATGGTCCCATGATACTTACAAAATCACCTTCTTCAATAGAGATATTTATATCCTTGAGAACGTAAGACTTTTGTGATTTGTGATTAAAATATTTAAAAATGTTTTTCAGTGCAATCATTGCTATATGTTTTAGATGTCAGATAATTAGAAGTTTATATTTTATTCGTATCTCAATGCATTAACAGGATTTAAAACTGAAGCTTTAAATGCCTGATATCCACTGGAAATTATTGTTACTAAAATGGATATTACTAATATTAATGCCATATCAGTAATTGTAAACTCGTATTTGTACTGCCCTGGCATTGAACGCTGCAGAAATATGGCCAATGGATAAACAATGATATTTGCCAATACTGCCATCACCAGGTATCTTTTGGTTATTAAGGGCAGAATTTGCCACACCTTAGCACCTTGTACCTTTCTTACTCCAATTTCTTTGATTCGCCTCTGAGCAGCGTAATAAATCAAACCAAATAATCCCATTGCTGCAATGACAACTGCCATTACTGTAAAGAAAAGAATGGTTTTCTTAGCACTGTTCCAAATCCTCAATTCCAGTCGTTTAAGGTTAGTATCATATGTATTTACCTCAAATAACACATCCTTAAAGTGTCTGTTCATCACCTCATTGATATGCGCCAGACTACCTGACATATCCTCAGGATGAACTTTAAAAGTCAGATCGCCGGCTTGCGATAAATCCTGATCCTTTAAGAATAAAATATAAGGAATAATGGGATTATGAACATCCTCGATGTTAAAATCTTTTATAACACCTACTACTGTATATGTACCTTCTCGCTCAAGCTTTTTGCCAATAGGATGATCCCAGCCAAAAGTACGTGCTGCTGTTTCATTAATCAGACAGGCCTGCTGGTCATTGGCCAACTTATCAGATAAATTGCGTCCTTCTACCAATGTCATGCTCATTGTTTCCAAATAGTTTGAACAGGCTGCATTCCATCTTGAAAATACTGAATTCTCACTTGACCAGCCTTCTGGTATCACCTGACACCCCCAGCTGGAATGCATTGGCGAGTTAATGGAAGATGTCATATTTGCGATGCCTGAATATGATAATACTTCATCTCGCAGAGCAGCATACGAAACAGAACTGTTTTGTTCAGGCATTGAGCAATGTAACAGATGCTTTTTTTCAAAGCCAAGGTCTTTATTGGTCAGGTACCTGACCTGTCGATATCCCCATAAACTAATAGTAATTAATATCACTGATAAAATAAACTGGAAATAAACCATTGCATGTAAGCCACTGAATT
>JAKSBD010000048.1 GCA_022361295.1 Bacteroidales bacterium | reverse complement strand
TTCTGTTATGATACGCACCTTGTCGCTAATAGTCTTAACTGTTTCATAGGAGTCGCCGGCTTTTGTTTTTACCTTTTCTAACTCCATACTGGCTTCGTTAGATGATTTGAAGGTATTTTGAGAATTATAAGAGTTATGTTGAGCATTGGAGTTAATTTCTTCCATTGAGCTTGCAATCTCCTCAAAAGAGGACGCTTGTGTAAGGGCTCCTTGTGCCATTTCGCTTGATGTTGTGCCTAGAGTGGAGCTGGTTTTATTAAGTTGAAAAACCACTTCCGAAATCTCATTCATCAACGATTGCAATGTATCAACCATGATCACAAAAGTTTGTAGAACACCTTTCGCGTTTTGTCTTATCTGAATATTAATTTCCAAATCACCATTAGCAACCTGGTTAGCAATTTCAGCAACTTCGTATGGTTCTGCTCCTAACATTCTTCGCACACCACGAAGAATTATTATGCTGAATGTAACTACTAGTGTTGCACCTATGGAGATAAAGAAGATAATCCATCCAGTGGTTGAACTGGTATTCCTTGCTAATTCTTCAACAAGAATTGTTTTAGCACGTTGAATGACGGGCTCAATTTGATGGACTTCATTTCGAAGCTCTCCCAATAAACCACTTTTTTCATCTAAACCCAAATCAGTTTGTTTACTAACCACCTGGATAAAAGTCTTTTCGTAGTTGTTGAATAGGTTTATCATCTGCTCTTTAGATTTTGCCTGATAATTCGATTGCCTTATGGCAGCCCTGAATTTTTCTGCATTATCCAAAAATTTGCTTTTATATTTTAAATCGTGTCGTATTAAGAAATCCTTTTCATGTCGACGACTCATCAGCATATATACCATCAGCTTGTCGTCGTTGTATTGTTTAAGTGTTGTTTCAATATTGTGGATGGCCTGGCGCATTTCACCAACCATTCCATAGTCTTTAAAGCCTTTTTGAAGAACGTTTCCTTTTATTTGTTTAAATATGTAATGGTAGTTGTTTAAAGATTCATGAATGGAATCTACCATTTGCGTCATGTTATTTTTTTTAATAAATCGATTGTTTGTCAATTCCTGGCAGATTTCGATTGCAGCATTCATATTAGAATTTAATCGTGTTGCATATATGCTCTTTGACGAAGTGTAGAATTTGGGATCACTTACTGCCCTTGCCAAAAAATCTTTTTCATTACGCCGCATTTGAAGCATTAATGCTTCAAGATTGTAAATGTTGTTTTCGATGGTGTTGTTACTCTTAATATTTTGAAGAGCAAAATGTGTGTAGAAGCCAATTCCACTAAAAGTAATTATGAGTAAAACAGTTAGTAGGGTAAAGCGAAAACGCATTGTACCTGGTTGCATGCTATATAGTTATTTGGTTTTATTCCCGGATGTTTACATCACAAATATATAATCAAGCAACACGGCCAATGTGAATGTAGTGTTAATATAATACTAACTAATCGATAATATTAAACCTGTATTGTGTGTGAATTTCCTGTCTGAGATGACGCACGTATGATTCATGAATAAGGACTTTAAAAAATCAATTGTTACTATATGATTTAATCCTGTCAGTTTTTTAAAAATAAAAAGAGAGGCAACTTTTCAGTTGCCTCTCCCATGTTTGTGTATTGTAATGAATAACCTTGAAATGCTTATCCTCTATAGATTACATCAGCACCAATGGTTCCTTCAAGGTCTTTTAAATATGATTCAGAAGTTGCGTAAGCCAATTGCTCATTAGCTTTAGCCAATCGTCCTTCGATATCTAAGTCAACCTTAATTTCAGCGTTTTCTGCATTAGCAGCGAAATTCTCAAGATAAGCAATCTGTCCTTTGCGGAATGATACTTCTTTTTCCTGTTTTAATGCTAAACGTTCTTTATACCAATCACTGTTGATTACATAATCACGATCAAAATATTTACGTAATTCAGGATCGCTGATTTCTTTACCTTCGTAATTGCCATAAGCCATAATGTGAAGTAAGATTTTCAATGGAGGTATAGCTCCATCAACTGATCCTTCTTCGAAATAACGCTGTGCAACCTTTTGTTGTGCTTCAACAATATTGTTAATACCATCAACAAAATCTTCCATTCCCTGAAGTTCCGGCTTTAACATCTGCTCATTGAACACTGCCAACGGCTCGTCAAACAAGCGGTTCATACAACGGAAGGCGAAGTTCTCTGTAATACGATAACCTAGGCGGCTGGCAAATACTTTTTGACCTTCGAATTCAAAGTCTTCAAGTTTCTCTAATGAACCGTTTTCGATTAACAATTTAGGATCACGATCTTCAGGTACTAAACGTGCCCAAATTTCTGGAATCAGGATTGAAATATCATGGTCAAAACGGTTTTGTCCAACATAACCTGCGGCAGAACTGAATCCTTGATACTCAGTTAAAATGTATGATAACAAGGCATTGTTCAGGTCTGTAGTAGGAACTAACATGTTGAAAGGACCTTTGGTTAATGCACCTTCAGTACCAGCACCTGTTGTAGATGGAGATTTACCTGTTAAGCTACAAATAAAATCCATAAACAATTCAGGAAGCTCCTGGTAGTGGATAGGGTTGTAAACAGCCAACGGACGAATGCCATTTTCTTTATCAACAGGGTTGTTACGACGACCTGGTAATACAGCATTTACAACATCAATAACAGGTTCTTCCGATTTAATCTTACGGAACAGACGTACTCCAACCTCGCCCAGGTAGTTGTCAATAATATCATCCTTAAAGATATTGCGCTCAAGGTAACGTGGGTTGTTAGTAGGTGTTCCATCAACAATTCGAGTGTGTGATGGTACTACAAAATAACCATCTTTATCGCTGTTGATAACCTTCATCAACAGGTCTTTAACAGGTTGAGTGTACTTGTCGAAGTTGATAGCATCTTCATACAACTCAATAGCATCTTTCTTGGTTAGAGGCTCGTAATTTGTTAAGAATGTACCATCTGTTACAATGTCACGCTCTGCACCTTTATCGTATCCGCGAATAATCGCTTCATCAGGGCGCTGGAATAAGTGGCTTTCACAGTTAGTAACCACTTTGTAACTTTTGTTCTTATACTCAGGATTCAGGTTGCTCAACTGGCTTGCAGGTAATACAATTGTAGCTGAGATGTCATCTTCCATCTGGATCTTCTGACTAGGAACAAAGTCAGAACGCAATTTATGTAATAGCCAGTTTCCGTCTTCATTGAAACCAATACGAACATAACTTGCTGTTACTTTATTGTTCTTGTATTGAAGAGTGGTTCCTTCACGACCGTTGATGAATTCAACTGACATATAGTCCTTCCAGTTTCCTTTTTCACTTTCGTTACGATACAGGCGCTTGATGAAAAGCACTAATGAACGAATGTGAGATGGAATGCTGTTTAAGAATTTATTATAATCATCGCTGTATTGATCAGATGGAGTTAACAACTTAACAGCTGAACCTAAAGCACGTTTCGGACTTAAGAAAGGACGAGATGGCTCAGCATCAGGACGAATTTCTTTCCAGCGATTTGAGAAATCATAGTTGATAATTTCGTCTGCAGCCTTAAAGTCTTCTTCAAGATTTACAATGTTAAATGTACCATACTGGATAGCATTTTGCATTGATTTAGAAATCTCAGACTTACCACCACCAGAAACCGTACAAGGTTTGTGACAGAATACACCTTCAGGTTGAGTGTTAACAATACGCCACATAGGTTGTGTCGGGTGTTTTGCTAACTGAAATTTGTGACCTGACGGGTGAATGTATATTTTTTCAGGAGAAAGTTTTAATGATTCCTCTTTACCATCTTTTGTCCATACAACCAGGCTTCTGTCAATATCGATATCAGCATGCTCCTGAATGTATGTAATGTTAGAGAATTTCTTATCAATAGCATAACCATTAGGGTAAACAGAAACCCTGTCGCCTAATAACGCCATAGCTTCATCAAATGAATATGATTTCTCAAGTTTAGCAGAGAAAATGTCACCATATACACTGTCGCTCATAATACCACGTGGGTAAGCAATGGCACCACCGGCATGCTCTTCTTCCACTAAACCAATCATGTTGGCTGAGTAGCTAATTTGAGTTTTGATTTCTTTTTTAGAGTAACCGTAGTAGTTATCACCAATCAAAGTAACCACAACACCATTATCATCACGACAGGTAATTTTGAAGGCACCACCGTCGTTATATAATTCGTTTTCATCTTTCCAGCACATACCATCGTTACGCTGACGCTCTGTAGCATCATTATAATGAGGAAGACCAATATCTTTTTTCTTTAATTTGGTCATTTGAGGAGCAAGGATGATACAGCCTGTCGTTCCTGTCCAGTGCTCTACATCTAAAGCAGAATCATTTTCTGCAAGGTTGTGATCTCCCGCATTACCAAAGATGTTCTCAACGAAATCAAGGTTACTAACCAATGTGCCGGGAGCAAAGAATCGAACCTCCATACTTTTTTCAGCGATAACACCTGGAACTTCAGGACAAACAATCGGACGAAGTAACAATGATACCATTGTCTTAGCCTTTTCTTCCTGTGTTGAAGTAAAAGGTAAGATGTTCATATCGTCATCAGGATTAACAGCTGCTTTTAGCATGTTGGCAAAAGCAATTTTCGGTACTTCCTTTTTATCTAATGGTACAGGAAGCCCGCCTTCAACAATGTGGAAGGTACCTTTGGTTGTTCGCTTGTCTTTGTCCGGGTTGTTAAGAATACCTTGCTTAAGGCGATACGAACTAACCAGGTCACTTTTAAATTCGTTCGCATCAGGCGGTAAACTAACCTCACGGGCTAAACCTTTCTGGTTTAAAACAAATGTTTTATTAGGTAAGCGATATTCTGAGTTGTCAATATCAACACCGCTTAAATAAGAGTTCAAAAAGTTTTGAATACGCGTGTCAGCCGGAGAAAGATGATCGGACAACAAACGTGATTTTTCTTTGAAACTATTAATTAATCCTTCGGTTAAAGAAAGGAATTTTGAATTAGAGTATTTGGTATCGGCGTCACTCGCATCGTAGTATAAAGGCTGGCCAATTGAGGCAAGCTGAAGGTTGATATATTGAATCATATCCTTCCGGTCCTTCTTACTCGGTTTTAGCTTCTTTTGCATATCATCTTTCATTTTGGTACGCGTTTTAAGTTATGAATGAGCGACAAATTTAAATAATTCAATGATGTTTTAATAACATTTTAATAGGTTTTGAATGTTAATAATTCTAAATTATTTCAATAAATAATTGAAATGAAACATAATAATAAAAATAGATAGTATTACTTTTATAGATGAATGGCGTAGTTTAATGTGTACTAAATAGCTTTAAAACAGTACTCTTTAAGAGTGTTTGCCAACGCTGTAAAGGGAATTTATTAGTTATTGGATGTGGTTTTGACAGAAATGAAAGTTTTCTGTCCATAAAAATAATGACGATTGTCACACTGCTAAGCTGTATAAATTATAAAATGTAAGAAAAAGCGCCCTGATATTTATAATTTGACAAATAGATAGTAAAAGAAAAGGAGCCTCATTGGGCTCCTTTGTTGTTATTGTAATTAGTTTCCTACTTCAGAAATAAACTTAATTCTGACAATTCTAACATCTTCTTCAGAGTACTGATCTTCGCCCAGCTCTTCTAAAGCTGCTTGAATATCATCTGTTTCGGCATCTTCTTTAAAGTAGTAGAAGATGTCGTCACGGTGATCATCGTCCATAACCTGGTCAATATAGTAATCGATGTTAACACGGGTGCCGGAATAGACT
>JAKSBD010000303.1 GCA_022361295.1 Bacteroidales bacterium | reverse complement strand
CCTGAATTGGCTTTAACAGCTCAGTAGCATAATACTTCGTTTCTGTTGAGCTTTCAGGCAAATCAATATTTTGCGGATAAAGGCACTCAACAATTAAAGTTCCTTCAATACCAATTTCAATTAAATCAGGCAGTTGACTATAACTATATTCATCTATTACAGGTTGATTATTATTCAGGTACAAATGTTTAATACTTACTGAACTTGGTGTTTGATTTATGCCATCAAAGTTCAGTTCAATGTCAAATTTGTTCTCTAAATCGAGGTTATTAACGATGATATAGGCCTTATTACCTTGCACATAACTATCGCTGATAATATCCTGATGATTAGGGCGAGAATCAACTCTTACCCCACGAACATCAGCCCATAGTTGGTAGGTTTTAACCGTTTCGGCATATGTCCACCGCCCACTGTAAGAGCCAGGTTCATTAGCCTTGCGCATCAAACGATGGTTATATGTTTTTCCACTGGCAGAATCATAGCCCCACTCAGCTTTGACAGGTAAAAAATTAATAATCTTAGTCACCAGGTTGGGACGAGCCATAAATTGCAGCATCATGGTATTGACCGATTTAATGTGCAGCCAATCGCGGTAGGGCGACCATTCATTCATATAATCGTGCATTTGCGCACCAAACTCAGAAATGAGAAACGGCTTGGCTACCCCAAATTTCAAGTAGCTGTATTGCTCAATCATATCAAGTGTAGCTTCCATTTGAGCTCCTTTACGGTATTTTTGTTTACCTCCAATAGAGGGAAAATCATAAAAGTGCATGCTCCAGAAGTCCATTTTATCGCCGGCAATATCGAGAAATAGTTTCCAGCGTTCTTCCCATTGCAGAAAATCATTCTTTTCCAAATCGGGGAAAGCCACACAATAGCCACCAACCTCAATATTATTGTTATATTTTTTTATCTCATTAGCCACTGCATTATGAAAATGAAACACTTTTTCGGGTGCAGTAGTGCCATAATCAGTTAGGTGCCACAGCGGCTCATTGATAACCTCCACGTAATTAGGACGATTTTGTCCTGTTGTACCACCTGTACCAAAAAAATCTCTTATAAAGCGTCCCATATATTCGCCTGTTGCGGTCCCAAAAGGTTCGCTATTAGTGTCGGTTTGCGAAAAAGCCCAACCTAGTTTTGTTTTCTGCCCATCGGGCCAAAACGGATGCAGCTGAGCGCACATCACTTGGTCGTTACGTTGCTCAAAACTGTGCAGGTGCGTTTTTTTGGCATATTCGTTTTTTACATAATCACCTTTGCTGGTGATAATTACCGGATCGGCATACCCCGGACGGGATGTATCTTCAGTTATCTGATTGTTAAGCCACCAGCTGATGCCGCCAGTGTTACGCCCCATATACACATCATAACCATTTAGAAAATCATTGCGTAAATCGGTCAATTCATTGTCGCCATCCCACTCTTGCTCAGTAATATCAGCATGGATGCTAACAAATTTATTGCGGTCGAACTCTGAGATATTACCAACAGTGTGTATCATGTCGAGATTAACATCGATGGTAACTTTGTTGTTTTGGGCAAAAACTGACCAAGCAGAAATTAGCAGAGCAAATACTGATATGTATTGTTTGTGAAGCATTTTTTGAGTTTCTGGATTCAAAAAAGAAGTGGTTCTCTTATACAAGAGATACAAAATGATGTTGTAATAACAGCATTACCCCAAAATCGCTCAGCTTACTCAGAAAACCTTTGCATTCTGAGCGACTTAAGGGTAATTAAAAACCTGTTATTAACTACTTTCAGTTAAATAATAAACCTTCATTAATTATGGTCTGGCTTCAAGCTCAGAAATAGTCAAATTATCAAGGTATAATTGTGAGTTAACGGTACTACTGTTGTTATATCCTCTGATAAAGAAGAAATAATCGCGTGTCTCGCCCACATTCCAAATTGACTTCACATACGTCCACTTGCCTTCAGGGAAGTTTTCGTCAAAGAAGTATGCCAATTCAGCTGACCAGTTGTCTGGATAGAAACGTAAATCTGGTACCCAACCGTCGCCTGTATCAGCATTACCTTTTTGCTCAAAGTAAATCCAAATACCTACTTCGTATGATTTACCACCTTCGAGGTTGAATGTCACTGGTGTTCCACCTTTCTGATAGTTGAAAATGGCGCCATTCACCATATCAAGGTACAAACTCTTTTCTCCATCATAGGCATTAGCATCACTAATGGTGGCTGTAAAGTTTTCAAATCCTCCCCACCACAAGTTTGGCCATTCGGCAGATGTTGATGTTTCGAAGCTGTAGTCGTAATCGGTTTTAGGCATTAAGTTTGGTAAGCCTACAAAACGAACTTCTTTTTCGTCGAACGAATCAACAGTAACATCATCGGCTGTTTCTAATGTTCCAATTGAGCTATCGTAACTAATTTTAATAACATCGGTATTGTATAATCGTTGCGCCAACTCAATAATTACCACATTATTATCCAAAGCATCATACGATATTTTCTTAATCGGAATATCAATTGCGTTACCTTTATTTACTATATCAACTGTAAAAGCACTTGCCGGACAGCTTGACGGGTCTTTTAAATCACGACTGAACTCCAGCATAACTTCCTTGTTACGAGCCGACTCACTTGTTAAACCAATCAGTTCTACCGGGTCGTTAGTTGGCAATACATTGATAACATCAGTATAAACCAAAGTATCCATACCAAAGCTATTCAATGCAATCAGACGCAAATCGTGGTTACCAATACTTCCTACTCGAATGTCAACCGGATCGCCTTTGTACTCGCGAATTGAGCCATTTGGCTTAACCAACTGCCACTTATAATCTTTTGGTTTACCCAAACTGTGTTCAGCAGCTTCACAAGTAATAAAGCGGCCTGCTTCTACTTCGTTGGCAGCACCATTTTCTAGTGTTAATGGCGACAAATCTGCAGTGCGATAGCCTATAAATCCTGCTTTAACACTATCCAACACCTCAATAGTGATGGTACTATGTATGTCTTTACTACCGGTATCTT
>JAKSBD010000359.1 GCA_022361295.1 Bacteroidales bacterium | reverse complement strand
TTGCCTTCTTTATCAAGAATAATGATAAATGGTATACCACTAAACTGATAATCTTTCATGGTTTGCTTACCAGCCTTAGGAGCCAATACCTGTGTCCAGGCCATATTTTCTTCGCCAAGTGCCTTTAGCCAGGCCTTCTCCTTTTTATCGATGGATACGCTAAGAATTTCAACACCTTTGGGGTGGTATTTTTCATATACCTCTTTTAAATGAGGTATTTCATTTCGGCACGGTCCACACCATGATGCCCAGAAGTCAATCACCACAATTTTTCCTTTGTAGTCTTCAGGCGATACCATTGCACCTTCCGGCGTTGGGTAAGAAAAGTGAGGCGCTACCTTTCCTAATTTTACTTTTTCGGCGGCAGCACGTGCTTCTTCCTTGTCCTTAATGTATTTTAATAATGGCGGGTAAGACGGGTTATTCTTTTTAAGAGTCGCAAGGGTTTTGTCTATCAATTCTTTGTCTGTTTTATCGCGCAGGCGTTTCACAACAGCCAGTACACTGTTACGATCGGCGTATTCTTTAGCCAGGAATCGTGTACGAGCCTGATCATCATCACTTGTAACACCATAAAGCTTACCTGCTATTTCACCATATTTTTCCGGCACATCCTTAGTGGCTTTATATACACTCTGAGATAGACCAATCATCACCTGGTAAGAACGGTAACTATTAAAGTTCAGATGATTCATCACCTCATTCTTCGGTCCGCCATTGATATATACATATGGAGGGTTCTTGATTTTTATCTTCGCTGTATCCTGTCCGCGGAAATCGATAGCTAAATCTTCGTCCTCAGCCCAGAAACTCACTCTCTGCCACTTCTGACAATCAAGCGTGTATTCACCAGGCATACTTGTATTCATTTGGTATGAATAACTACCATCATCGGCCAGTTTGAATGAGTCTGTCACTACTTTCTCTCCATCGCGATACTGGGATATATACATTTTAAAGCGATTATCCGGAAACTTCACCTTACCGGAAATCATGATGCTGTCCGTTTGCTTTGTTGTGCAGGCACTCATTAGTACGATCACTAATGACAGCCATGTTAATCTACTCTTCATTTATTTTTTGTTTTTTAGGTTCTAATTGAATTTCTCCTCCAGGGCCTTTTTCATCCACATCCATTCACCTTCAACAAGAGCTTTCAACTTCTTATCTTCAGCCTTACTATCGGTGGCAAAAATACCTTCGAACTGCACAAACGCCTTGTCTCCGTCAGCGCCTACCAGAATTCGGTAAACAAAGTTCTGATGATAATAATCGGATTGAGTAATGTAATAGGCTATAACCTGTTCCTGCTTATTAACTGCACTCACTTCCTGCTCACGCTTCGAATCATTAGGTAGTGTAAAACTCATTTTAGCTCCTTCGCTTATGGCAGGACATTTCAGGTTCTCAACTTCACTAATGGCTTCAAAAAAGCTTTTAGGCTGAGAAACAAAGGTCCATACCTCATCAACCGAAGCGTTTAATGAAACGCCTTTAATAACTTTAGGGGCGATGCGCTTTGCCGGTTGCATTTGTGCCATGGCAACAGGTGCAAAAATTAGGGCAATAAGCGTCACCATCAGGTGTTTTCTGACTAATTGTATCATATTATCTGTGTTAAGGTTTTTTAGTTATAGCCTTCGTTTTGTTTTACAACTCCGTTACTTACCTGTATTTCACGCAATGGAATTGGAAATACTTTTTTGTTATCCGGTAGTTCAGGATTGTATAAATCCCTGTCTGTTCGCAAGTGCTCAAAACGACTAAATCCTTCAAAAGCCAGTTCCTTGCTTCCTTCAAGTAATACTCTGTTGATAAACTCATCTGTTGATGCAAAATCTGTTGTTTCATATCCATCTTCAGTTGGATTGGCCCTCAGGTGGACATCATTCAATAAGTCAACCATGTCTTGTGTAATGGAGCCCGATGTGCGTGCCATAGCTTCTGCTTTGTATAAAATAAGTTCCGGTAAACGCATCATTGTCATATTATCACGACCATTTTGATTAGGATACTTATCTGTAACAAATACCGAATTGCCATCATAGATTCGTTCTCTCATCAATTGTGTTTTACGCAAATCGGTATCCGCAAAGGTGTTGATTAATGCATCGCTATACCAGTAATTATTGTATATGTAGTAGATGTTATTGCCTCCAAACTGCCAGTTACCTCCATTTGAACTCACGGGAAATCCGAAAATATGCTCTGCAGAGAATGGTATAACCGCATCGTTAGGATTGAGCGGAAAAACATCACGTAAATCATCTTCCAATAAATACTCAGTATAAGTCATAAACTCATTTGCATGCTGAAGTGCCTTTGGATAATTGCGACTGCACATGCATGCACGTACCAGCAATGCCTGACACATAGCTTTATTGGCACGGCTTACCCTGTTCTCAATATCGTCCTGTTCACCAGGAGATGGTAAGTCAGGTATCGCCTCTTCAAGGTCTTTAATAATTTGCGCAAACACCTCCTCATTTGTATTTCGTGGGCGAATATCCTCATCCCTGTTAAAACCATCGTAATGCTCAAGGTATAAAACCAAACCATTCTTCTGAGGCTGGTTCATTAAGGCTCCATCGCCATACCATCCCAGTAACCTTAGGTAGGAATACGCCCTGATAAATTTCGCTTCGGCCAGATGCCTTTTCATCTGCAATTCTTCATACTGCCCCAGTTCAGGAATTTTGAACAATAACAGGTTAGCCTGCACCAGTGCGGCATAATACGACTCGTAAATCTGTTGCAAATTCGAATTTTCAGGTAATACAGCTCCATTGTTGATCTCATCATAGGTACGACCTGCATTACTGCTGTATTCGCAGGTTTGAGAAGTTGCCTCCGCCATTATATAATCCTTGGTAGCTGCACTAAACAGCAAGTGGTAGGTCCCTGCCACAGCTGATTCTGCTGTAGCATATTTCTCAAATACCTTATCTTCTATAATGGTATTCTCCGGCTCTAAATCCAAATACTTATCACAAGCAGGTAAAAGACATATCGCCAATAAAACCAGTAAACCATATTGTGCTTTCATTATTTTCATCTTTTTTGCGTTAGTATTTAGAATGTTATATCAACTCCAAACTTGATTGTTTTAACCTGAGGCATGGTAATCTCATCATAACCACCCAAAACAGCACTTGAACCAAAGGCGCTAACCTCCGGATCAACACCACTGTAGCCTGTAAATGTTAACAGGTTATTGCCCTGTGCATATACACGTATACGCTCCATAAACATCTTTTTAACCCAGTTTTGCTTAAAGGTATACGCCAGTGTAATGTTTCTCAGGCGCAGGTACGATGCATCTTCCAGAAAGCGATCGTTTAAACGACTCACATCGTATCCGTTTAATCCGCTTGATGGCCAGTTAGGATTTCTGTATACTGTAGTATTGTTATCCAGTTTTGGCACATCTGTTTGATGCCCTGGAATCTTCCAATAGTCAAGTATATCGGTCGTTAAGTTATTGCTTTCAGTTAATGTATAGGTCATTAAGGTCGCCTGGGTCCCGTTTAGCATCTTTTGTCCGACAGCAAACGAAAAGGCAAAATTCAAATCCCAGTTTTTGTAACGTATGTTATTGCTGAAACCTCCGTAGAAGTCCGGCATACTGTTACCTGAAGCATAACGGTTGGCAAGCGGATTATCAGCATCATACGATGCTTGCGGTGGCTGGTCACTAACACTACCGTCGTCGTAACGCCATAGAGGATTACCTGTCATAGGGTCAACACCCACCCAGTCGTATAAATAGAACTGGCTTAAGCTTTCGCCCACCTTAAACACCTTTTTTTCGTATCCCTGAGCACTTGCCATCTGGTGTCCGGCTTCATTCAAACTCAATAACTTGTCTTTGATGTGCGATATATTGAATGAACCTGTCCACTGCCAATCTTGTTTCTGAAGAATGGTACCATTTACCAACAATTCAATTCCTTCATTCTTCATATCACCAATATTTTGTTGCTGACTGCTCCATCCCATATATAAAGGCACCATATCATTGGCCAGCAGGTTATTGGTTCGTTTATAGAAGTAATCAAGTGTCAAATCCAGCTTTCCACCAAACAGTGTGGCATCGATACCAATATCTAATGATGTGGTTGTCTCCCACTCCAGGTTCGGATTCACCGATTGTTCGTTAAACAGTAATGGAACCCCATTGTATATCAGTGTATTTCCAGACATAGTGCGATTATCACGACTCCAGGTTCCCTGATTACCATAGTATCCACCAAACGATCCGTCTAAACCTGTTAATCCGTAACTGGCCCTCAGTTTCAATTCACTCAACCAGTTCTTCGAATTGTCCATAAAATCTTCTTCCGTCAGAATCCATCCTGCCGAGAAAGATGGGAATCCCCTGTATCGTTCATTTTTGCTGAAACGTGACGAACCATCAATACGATAGGTAAAGCCCGCCAGGTAACGATCTTTGTAGCGGTAATTTAAACGTGTGAAATAAGAGACGACAGCCCATTCCTGCGTTAGTTCATCCAACACACGTCTGTCGGTTGCCACGCTGACACTTTTTTCATTGTCGTCAAAAAAGCCGGTTCCTGTTACCCGCATGGTACTCTCTTCAGAGGTTTCATAGCTCTGTCCAACCACTGCGTTAATCATATGATTGTCCATGATCTTCCGAACAGTCAATACGTTATTGAAAACATACTTTAGTTTTTGGTCCGATGAAGAAGTGGCCGTTCCTCCGGGATTTTGAGGCGTTGCAATATTTCTGTTATAAGATTTAGTGTTATAGATATCAACACCAAATTGTGTTTTAAAAGTCAACCATGATAATGGTTTTAGCTCGGCATGAAAATTAGAAAGCACACGGGTATCTTTTACCCTGTTATCTTCATTGGCTGTGGCCACAGGATTACCGAGGTGACCGGAAATATTATTGATGTTATCATCAAAATTTAAGTAGGGCGTATGAAAGAAATATGAGCCATCGGGATGATAAACCGGAATGTTGGGTGACATCATCACGGCATCGCGATAAACACTTTGGCTATTGAGTGCCGAGTTATCAAGTAAAGTAATTGAAGAGGTGGTTCCAAAACCAATCCAATCGGCAGGATTAATATCAAAATTTGCCCTGACTGAGCTTCTTTCTAAATCCTGTCCAACGATATAACCTTGCTGATCAAAGTTACTAAAGCTAATAAAATAGGTAGTATTATCCGAGCCTCCTGAAACTGAAGCCCGTGCCTCCTGAACAACTTCGGTTCTTAATACTTCATCTAACCAATCAGTATTGTAGTCAGTTGGAAATACAGCTCCGGATCCTATGGCTTCATTAAACTTTGTATAGATAGAACTAAATTCATTGGCATTTAATACATCAGGTGTACCAATAGGCTGACCAACTTTAACCGAGTAACCAACATTGATTTGAGGTTTTCCTTTTTTTCCTTTTTTTGTCGTAACCAAAATAACACCGGCAGCCCCTCTTGAGCCATATATAGCTGTAGAAAAGGCATCTTTCAGAATTTCAATGGATTCAATATCATCAGGGCTCAGTGCCGCCAACGGGTTCCGTTCAAATTCCATTTGTTGTGTGTAACCATTGCTAACGGAATTGCCGCCAATACTGGCACCTGAAACAGAGCCATTACCAAAATTGACATTGTTAACACCCTTACCTGTTCCATAGACGGGTGTTCCGTCAATAACGATTAAAGGATTATTATCTGAGTTGATTGATGATAAACCACGAATAGTAATGGATGTCGCACTACCCGGGGCACCACTGGTCAGGTTCACATTAACACCGGCCACTTTACCCACAAGGGCATTGTCAAAACTGGGTGCCAGACCTGCTATTTCATCGGATGTTATCTTTGCCACCGAACCGGTTAAATCGCGACGCTCCTGGACGCCATACCCCACTGTAACGACTTCGCCCAGTGCCACAACATCCTCAATAAGTTCGGCCTTTATATATTCCTGTCCTTTAAAAACGATATACTGATCTTTACAACCAATGCAGGAAATAACAATGGTTTGTCCTTCGCGAATTTCAAGTATTTGAAATTCACCTTCCATATTGGAAACACTGCCACGCATCGTTTCCTTAATGTATATATTAGCACCTGGGATTGGTTCTCCTGTTGCAGACTCAATCACAAGCCCTTTTACTGTTGCCGGCTGCAGTTCTGATGCCTTTACAGCATCCTGAGCCAGGAGGTTGATTGTAGTTAAAAGCCATAAGCCAATGAAGTATATTGCTTTGTGCATGGCGGTAGATTTTTTTTACCCGGCAGCTTACTGATAGGTAGATGATTATAATAATTGATTTATGAAAAAAATCTCATAAAGTAAAGGTAAAGGAGGCATCAGGGTTGATAATTCATTGAGCGAAGACCGAAGAAGGCACTGTTGGTACATTAACCGACTTCGCTCAATGAATCAAATATAAATTAAAAACGCTCCTTATTGACTACTATAGTTTATTTAGCTTACCACTCCATACATCATTTAACGGAGTTGTTTCCTCAACTGTTTCATCTTCTCCTGTATCAGGATCTGTAACAACTTTTGCTTGAGCCGAATATCCACCTACAATCCATAATTTGTTGTTTTCATCCAGATAAGCTGAGTGGCCAGCGCGAGGAGTAAATTCTTCAGGTAAAAGAGCATCCTCTTCAGGTGCTGTCCAGGTCACTCCATCATCTTCTGACACTAACATTTCAGCCGTACAAACACCTAATCCTGTCTGACCACCGATTAACCAAAGTTTATTATCGTATGAAACAACAGCTGCCTTCATTCTTGCAGTAAATCCTCCTGTTCCAACAAGTGTCCATGTTTTACCATCTTCACTGCTCCATACATCACTTGATAAAGAAGCGTCTTTTAACTGACCACCAATCATGTACATTTTATTGTTGTGCACGGTTGTTGCAGCATAACGACGAAGGGCCTCTTCCTGTAACACATCTGTTTCTGCTTCGTCCCATGTAGCCATGTCTGTTGTATTATGAATTCTGTTAGATAAACCTGCTGGAGCAGCAAATTCAGCTTCTGCTGGTTTTGCACCATCAGGGTTTCCAAAACCTAAAGTATTACCACCAACAACCCAAAGTTTATTGTCTAAAGCGTACAAGGCTGATCCTATCTTATCACCATCAAAAGTATAGGTAGTTGAAAGTTTAGTAAAAGTTTCACCATCTTCACTTTCCCATATTTCTTTTAAGTTACCAGGTATGAAATAGCCAATTCCCCATGGATCAGTAATAGTAAGGTAACCGCAGATGTATAATTTATTGTTGTAAACAATCATCTCGTGATGGCTACCAACCGGGAAAGTTGCTGCATCAACACTCACTTCGGTCCAGCTAGCACCATCAGTTGAAGTCATGTATTTTGATGAAGCCACATTGTTGGCAACAGAACCATATATTGTGCGGTATTTTCCGTTGAAGTATACGCTGGCAACCGTTTCATACGGGTCACTTGTTGCTGCCGCCTGCTCTTTTACCCAGCTAACACCTTCAGGGTTAACCTGCGAAACATTAACAGTTACCTGATAGGTAATCTGAGTTACACCATCTTCAGCAGTTACTACATAATTAACAGGCGAGCTGAAATCGTTTTCTGTTGCGCCACTCATCTGCTCTGTGGTACCAACCATAACAGTTGTATTTTCTATCGCTTCAAAGTCCGCAATCAGCTTTGATACATCAGTCATATAAGGTAATTCAGCTTCATTACTGATTGTGTAAGTCGTCTGATCGATTTTAAACTCAACATTTTCAAGACCAGGAATGTCATCGTGAGCAACAAAACTAAATGAAGTTAATCCCGTTAGAGATGATTTTGGATCATCATCATCACAAGAAGTCATAACTAATGTAACAGGCAATAGGATTCCCATTACAAATTTTAATAAATTTGTTTTCATACAATTTAAGTTTTAATAATTGAAGACGGTAGTTTGTACTTGATTAAGGGTGATTAATACAGACTACTGTCTATTTTAAATTTAATACCAATATTAATATGACCTTAGCATTATAATTCCATTCTTTTGAGTTTACTTATCGTTAAAAAAACATCACAGAACTCTGCTATGCTCATTTTTTATTTTATGATTATTGCTCCGCTCAGCAGAGCTTAAGTAAACTTAGCTCTACTTTCACTTATCGCAATAATTTGCCTTAATTAAACTCAAAATCTCTGAAATTCTTCATTCTAATACCATAATAAAATTGGTATAATAACGAATCATTCTTTCCAAATAGGATACATTTATCCCAGCATCATTTATTGGGCATAATGATTTATATAGAGGCTACGCTACCGGCCGTGTTGCATAACCTAAATCAAATTTCTGTTGCGTTTATATTATGAGAAAATTACTGTTATTTTCCTTTTGTTTTCCTTAATTTCTTTTACATCAGACCCGAATATTTCCTCTATCAAATCTTTCACCATCGGATCATCAAAGCTTCCTGAATAATTCTTATATGGATCTAATTCTCCTTTAAACTCTACAGACTTACCATACCATTCAGACACCTTTCGGGCTAACTCATGTTGCTTTAAATTACTAAAGCAAAATACTTTATCCTTCCAGCTAAACACTTCGCAATAATTACCAACCTCTGTTTTAGCCATTTCATCCATAGACGAATAAGTTGCCCTTTGCCCCTGTGTTACCTTCGTTACTTCTGAAATAACGTCAGCCTGTTTACTCCCGGGCTTCATAGCTGGAGTTAATTTAAACATTGGGATTATAACCTTTTTGTACACGGTATCCACAATGGTTGCTTCACCTTCTTCAACGGCCACGTCAAAACGATCATTTTTTCCATCAATGGCCAGCTTACCATTGCGCGCAATAGCACATTTATTACCTGCACTGACAACTAACGGCAGATGCGCAGCCTTTCCGTCGACTTCAATGTATGCTTTTCCTTTTAATCGTAACTCTCTATTACTCTCGTTATAACCATCATTATAGCTAATTTCACTTCCCCGTGAAAGAATAACTTTACTTCCATCGGGCAAATAAAATGAAGTAGCTACGTCATTACCTTTAACAGTATGTACAAAACCATGACCAAGGTCATCTTCACCAAACTTACCAAGTGCTAATGGAATTAATACTATCAGAGCCAGCATAGCCGCAATTTTCATCATTTTACTAATCCTGAACGAACGTTGTTGTCCGGCATGCTTCATTGATGATTTGCTTTGAACCTTGTTCCAAACGGCACTTTTTCTTAATTGCTTTTGCTGACGTCCTAAAATAAAGATTGCCTTTTCATATGCATCTGCATTTTCTTTACTTTCAGCAATCCATTCAAGTAAACATTGCTCATCGGCGGATGATAATTCACCTGCCAACTTACGGTTAATTAATTGTTCTATGTCTGCTTTTATCTGTGCCATTTTCTTCTTTCTAATTCTAAAGACTCACCTGCTTTGCTTTTCCGTTACTCTGAATGCTATTTTTTTTATAAATATTTTTCACCCTTCTGTAAACACATGATTTACAGGCCCATAAAAATGATTAAAAGTTTTAATCCATAGCTTTTAATAGCTTCCATTATTCGTTTTGTCGCCTTTTTTAAGTGCACATCAAGTGTATTTTCTGTAATGGATAAGCATTTGGCTGCTTCCTTGTATTTCAACCCCTCTTCTCTTACCAATTTAAAGGCTTCCTTACATTTAGGTGGCAACTGTTCAATCACCCCTTCCACCTCTAATGTCAGTTCGCTAATTTCTAATTGATGTTGAGGATCAACATCCTTTTGCCCCAGGTAATCAAAGGTATTTTCAATAGATATGGTGTCTAACTTCTTTTTCCGAAGGTAATTGAGGCATTGATTTTTAAGAGAGATAAACAGGTAACTTTTAAAATTAGATACACCGGCCAGTTGTTTGCGATTATTCCACAAACGGGCAAATACATCACTTATTACCTCTTCTGCGTCGTGAAAACTGCAGTACAGTAATGCCACATCAAAGGCATAATCATAATACTTATCAAATAATTGATTAAATGCATACTGACTATCATCCAAAACTTGCTTTATCAGCAAATCGTCCGATTGTTTTCCTATATTTTCCATGATATATGTGTGCAATATAAGAATTTTATCGAATTAAGTTCTTGTCTTTGTTTAACGACACATTAACACTTTTAGCACATTTTCATTATTATTTTCGTAATTTGATTGTTCAAATAATAATCAGATTAACAAAAAGGATTTAATAATAATGCAAACACTTAATCTTAATGGCCACTCAATGCCTATTCTTGGACTGGGCACCTGGAAATCGGCACCGGGAGAAGTATACACAGCTGTAAAAGAAGCAATTAAAATTGGCTACCGGCATATTGATTGTGCAGCCATATATGGCAACGAAAAAGAAGTTGGCAAGGCCATAAAAGAATGTATTGATGAGGGAGCTGTAACACGTGATGAACTGTGGATTACATCAAAACTCTGGAACAATATGCACGGTGAAAATAATGTTGTACCGGCATTGGAAAAAACACTGTCTGATTTACAGCTGGACTTTTTAGATTTATATCTTATTCACTGGCCTGTTGCACAAAAAAAGCTATTTGTTGGAGCCAATAAAGCCGCTCACTTTTTATCACTGGAGGAACAACCAATAGCTAATACCTGGAAAGGTATGGAAAAAGCTGTTGAACTTGGCTTAACAAAGTGCATTGGGGTAAGTAATTTCAGTGTTAAAAAAATAAAGGATTTGATGATCAACTCAAGCATCAAACCTGCGCTTAACCAGGTTGAATTACATCCATATTTTCAGCAGGATCAATTGGTTGAATATTGCCATAGTAATAATATTCAGGTAATGGCTTATTCGCCACTGGGGTCATCTGACAGACCTGATGGATTAAAAGCCAAAGATGAACCAGTACTGCTGGAAGATAAATCAATTATTGAGCTGGCTAATAAGGTGAATGCCTCTGTAGCACAAACAATTATTGCATGGGATATTCATCGGGGAATATCTGTTATTCCTAAATCAGTTAATCCGGGTCGCCTCAAGCAGAATTTTGAAGCAGCTGAACTAAAATTATCTGAAGCAGATATGGCAACCATGAAGCAGTTGAATAAAAACCGCCGATATGTCGATGGTCAATTCTGGGTAGTGCCCGATGGCCCTTATACAATTGAGAATCTTTGGGATGAATAAAATAAGTTATATGACTAAATACTTTATTTATACATTACTGGCATGCATGTTTCTTGTTTCATGTCAATCTAAGAAAAAGAGAGAGTCAGCCTCAACGCCTGAGTTAACAGGCGTGGCTGAATCTGATAAACAATGGACAGGTGTTGCTGTAAGTAAAGAAGGGCGACTTTTTGTGAATTACCCCTATTGGTCAGGTAATGTACCGGTGAGTGTTGCTGAAGTAACAAACGGTATTCCAAGGGCATATCCAAATATGGAATGGAACCAGCGCACAGGCGAGATAACCTTTAACGCTGTACAATCTGTTTTTGTAGATAATATTGACCGGTTGTGGGTGCTTGACACCAATAACCCACAATTTAAAGGAGTGAATAATACCGGTCCTCAGCTTTATCATTTTAATCTGGAAACCAATGATGTTGTTAAAATATATACCTTTCCTGAAGGCGTGTATAAAACCAACTCGTATTTCAACGATGTCAGGATTGATACAGATAAGAATATTGCTTACATGACCGATTCAGGAGATGGAGCGTTGATTGTTTTGAACCTGAACACGGGACAATCGCAAAGATTGTTGGATGATCATCCTTCAACCAATGCGGAAACCGATCATCTTGTGTGTAATGGTCAACGATGGGAAAACACTGTTCATTCTGACGGTATTGCGCTTACTCCTGATAATCAATACCTGTATTACATTGCGTTGACAGGTCATACTCTATATCGTATTGAAACAGAAGCTCTGTTAAATGAATCCATTACACCTGAAAAACTGGATTCAAAAGTTGAAGCGGTTAAAAAAGTTCCTGCAACCGACGGCATGTTGTTTGATAAAAGGGGTAATTTATACCTCGGAGGGCTGGAAACCAATTCAGT
>JAKSBD010000069.1 GCA_022361295.1 Bacteroidales bacterium | reverse complement strand
GCACGACCCGGAGCAGCATTACGCGAATCAGACGAGCCTCCCTGAATTACAAAACCCTTAACAACCCTGTAAAACAATGTTCCATCAAAATGCTTCTCCTGAACAAGTTTTAAAAAATTATCACGATGATTCGGCGTTTCGTTATACAGTTTCACCTTCATCGTTCCCATATTGGTTGATATGTTGACATAATAAACCGGTTCCTGAGCCATGGTGGCTGAACCAATAAAAAGACTTAGTATGAGAAGTAATATTCTGTGCATCACTAAAAAGTTTTGGATTTGCAAGATAAATAATAGTTAGTCAACACCATCAAAATTGTATTACATAAAAAATCCGGTAACTGATTAAATCAACTACCGGATTAGCTCTTTGAAGGTTATTGACCTTAGTTTAGTACTTCAACCTTAATGATATAAACATCTTCGTGCGGACGATCGGCCTGACCGGTTTCAACGGCTGCAATGGCATCAATCACTTCAAGTCCTTCTACCACTTCACCAAAAACAGTATAATTATCATCCAGGTGAGGCACTCCACCAATAGTACGGTATACTTCTTTTAACTCGTCAGGAATAGTTTGCTTTGGTTCATTGGACAGCCTCTTTTCCACTTCCTCTTCTATTAAAATGCGCATATCCATAAACGCCTTCTGATTACCAGCTTGCTGAAGAGACTGTAAAGTATCTTTATATTCTTCAAGTGTCTTATAGAAGAACTGCTGACGCTTCATGTCTTCATAGCGTTTTTCTATTGATTTAAAACCTTCATCGTTATAGGTTTTTCCTTGTACTATATAAAATTGAGAACCTGATGATTTCCTTTCAGGGTTTACATTATCACCTGTTCGGGCAGCAGCTAAAGCGCCTTTTTTATGAAAGAGTGCAGGGTAGTTTATCTCAGCCGGAACCTGATAGCCGGGGCCACCGTTCCCTAACATTTTTCCAGCCTGGGCACCTTTTGATTCCGGGTCACCTCCCTGAATCATAAACTCATTAATAACACGGTGAAACAACAATGAATCGTAGAATCCCTGCTCGGCCAGCTTCACAAAGTTATCACGGTGTTGAGGTGTCTCATCGTATAGTTTAATTTTCATGTCACCCTTTGATGTTTCCATCAATAGCATAACACCTTCTTTGGGTTGGGTATTACAAGCCGAAAGCAATATTATTGCTGTGGCAATGGATAAAAAATACTTCATCTTATTACTATTGTTAGTTGTCATTATGCAAATTCTACCGTTTTAAAATATTCAATCAAACCTTTTTTAATAAGTTGATTCTGGAATGAAGGCATCATGGATTTTAGTTTTGGTGAAGCTTCAAAGATGGGAAATCCTTCAGCGTCTATACCGGTTTCTTTAATATAACCTTGCCGAACCAAAATGCGGCATCGGGCCACATTAATCAAATCCATCTTTTCAGTTTTTGAAAACTCTCTTAAGCCCCAACCCATTTCCTGGATGCCTGTTACAAATAAAATAAACTCATATTCGGCACTGACCCTAAAGTGTTTGCTCACTTTTAGTACCAGTTCATCCCATTCTCTTTCAAACTCTTCTGCTGTCATTTCTGCCATGTTTCAAAATTAATCAATCACTTGTAATGCACAAGTTTGTTTGCTCAGGGAAATGGCTTTTAAAATACCAATTGATAATTCTTTTTTCAACCTCGGAATAATGAAGAATAGAGTACTCTTCATTATTTCAGCATAATCGCCCATTTATGCGATTACGTTCCTGCAGAACTAGTGAGATCTGGGGTTCTGTATTTTGCAATCAAGGTTAAAAGCGAAATCCCTGTTTATCTGCTAAGCAAACAGCTTATTTATTAAAAGGTTGAATTTTTTGCATTTGTGTGTAACTTCTTAAAGATTTCAAGCGTCCTATTTTCCAGAGGCGCTTAAAGCTCGATTATGTAATTGATTGTTATACCCAAAAATACGCTATGATGAAATTAAAAAAACTTAGTTCATTAATCGTGATGTCAACATTGGTGTTGATATCATGTGTTCAGGCTCAGGATGTGATTGATCAGGTTGACGAAACCTATAATAATGTTACATCTGTTGAAGTTGAAGGATCATTTTGCTCGGTTAATATTGTAGGAGGAAGTGGCAATGATGTGCACTTAACAGGCGAAGTAACCGGTTCAAAAAAGTACGATGTTAAGATTCGCCATAATATGAGTGGGGGAACTTTACGCGTTTGGATTGATCGCCCTAACAGTTTGCGTAATGTAAAAGGAAAACTTGAATTCAGCGTACCGACAAACACCAATATTGATGTAGATAATTCAAGCGGAAGTGTTTATGTCAAAGACATTGGACAAGTAGTTGTTAAACTTGAGGCATCGAGCGGAAGCATTAAAGCAATAAATATAGATTCAAATGTTAACGCTCAGGCATCATCAGGAAGTATTTCATTATCTAATATTTCAGGCGATGCCCGTTCAACAACCTCATCAGGTAGTCAGCGTCACGAAGCCATTGGTGGCAGTCTTAAATCTAAAGCCTCATCAGGTAGCATTAAAATTACCGAGGTTAAAGGTGAAGCTGAGGTAACAACTTCATCTGGTGGTCAGTCAATCAACTCCATTGGCAATAACCTATACGCTCAGGCATCATCAGGAAGTATTAAAATTAGTGACGTGAGAGGCGATGTTCGTGCTCAGGCATCATCAGGTGGTATTAGTTTATCAAATGTTAGCGGCGCAGTTAATCTTGCGACAACCAGTGGTAGCCAGCGAGGTACAAATATCAAGCTGACAGGTAATTCAAACTTTAAGTCATCATCAGGCAGTGTATCGATGGACTTAACAAACGACACTGAAGAATTGAGCTTCGCATTAAAAGCATCGTCTGGCAGTTTAAATGCCAAGGGAAGCAGCGGGCGTAAAAACCTGATTATTGATCGTGGTCCTATTAAGATTACAGGTACCAGCAGCTCAGGTAGTCAGTCGTACAAATAAAATTTAGTGAAACGGTTCTTTCACCGGATGGTGCATTCCCGGAATGTGCTGTCCGGTGATATTTTATATGTGAGATGTTAGAATGTTATGGCAGTAAGTCAGGCCTGATGCATCAGAACTTGGGGCAGCGACTTTGAGTGTTCGAAAAGATCCCGACATTCATATATGTAGTATTTTGAAAGCTGTAAATCAGCTCTCTGCCGCTACCGCATTTCAATATAACTTTAAACAACTTCTATAAAAAACCGCTTAGTGAACGAATCGCTAAGCGGTTATTTTTTATTCTGGAATTGTCTTATAAAATGCTTTCAATAGCTTCGGCAGGTCGTCCGATAACAGCCTTGTCTCCGTTAATGATAATAGGTCGTTCAATTAAACGAGGATGCTCCAGCATGGCTAAAATCCACTCTTCATCCGATAACTCCTTATCGGCAAATTCATCTTTATAAACGGCTTCGTTTTTTCGGATTAGCTCCAGTGGTCGTATTCCCAATTTTTCTAAAACTGAGCTTAATTCATCAGGTGTTAAAGGGTCATCAAGGTATTTGATAATTTCAAACTCAACACCTTTTTCTTCAAGTAATGTTACGCCAGCTCTGCTTTTAGAGCATCTTGGGTTATGTAATATTTTAATCATTGTGTTTGTTTTTCGTTCAGGTCTTTAACCGATAGATACTTACAATTGTTTAATTAACCTGATTTCGACATTTCGTTTATACCAGGTCTTAATACACTTCCTCTCCGCCAAATTCCATCAGGTAGGCTTTGATAAAACCATCTAAGTCACCATCCATCACTGCTTGTACATTCGATGTTTCGTGGTTGGTACGAACATCTTTAACCAGTTTGTATGGCTGCATCACATACGAACGAATTTGTGAACCCCACTCAATCTTTTTCTTCTGCGATTCTAGCTTATTCTGTGATTCCAGCTTTTTACGCAGCTCAATCTCGTATAGCTGAGATTTAAGCAATCGCATGGCATTTTCTTTGTTACCAAGCTGAGAACGTGACTCGGTATTCTCAATCACAATGCCCGATGGTGCGTGTCGCAGTCGAACACCTGTCTCTACCTTGTTAACATTTTGCCCGCCGGCACCACCGGATCGGAATGTTTCCCAGCTTATATCACTCGGGTTAATGTCAATTTCTATTGAATCATCAATAAGCGGAATAACAAAAACAGATGTGAAGGAAGTCATTCGTTTATTGGCAGCATTAAAAGGAGACAAGCGCACCAAACGGTGTACGCCATTCTCACTTTTCAGATAGCCATAAGCAAAGTCGCCTTCAAACTGCAAGCTAACGGTTTTAATACCTGCGTCATCGCCCGGCTGATAATTCACCTCTTTGACTTTGTAGCCATGTGATTCACCCCAGCGGATGTACATACGCATCAACATCTCTGCCCAGTCCTGACTCTCTGTACCACCAGCACCTGCATTGATTTTGAGTACTGCGCCCATTTTATCTTCCTCGCGGCGAAGCATGTTTTTGAGTTCCAGACTTTCAATAAGCTCACTTGTTAACTGGTGCTGTTGGTCTACATCATCAGCATCTGCTTCTCCTGCTTTATGGAAATCAAACAAAACCTGCAAATCCTCAACCGCCGAAGCGACTTCCTCATAGTCATTCACCCAGCTTTTGAGTTCGCGCAGTTTCTTCATTTGTTGCTCTGCTTTTTTGGCATCATCCCAGAAGTCGGGTGCCTGCGAACGCATTTCTTCTTCTTCTATCTCAACCTTTTTCCGGTCAATGTCAAAGATACCTCCTTAACGCTAACTCGCGTCCAGCTAAATCTTTAAGTATTTCTTGTGTAATCATTGTCTTTAATTAAGGACGTAAAGGTACTAATTGTTTGGGTATTTTCAGTTTTCTATCTCATGTTGACTGCGACCGGTTACGTGTTCAAGGGGCTCACATCCCCCTTCCCCTTCGGTACTTCCCCCTGGGGAAGATTTTATTTACAGCTTAGCAATTCAACTTCACTTTACTACTTCATCCCAATTCTCACATCCCCATGCAGAACATCCCAACATCCTTCCATCATAAATCATAAATCCAATCACCTTCCATAAACGTTACGCTTTACGTTTT
>JAKSBD010000150.1 GCA_022361295.1 Bacteroidales bacterium | reverse complement strand
ATAACAACATTGTTTTTGCCCAGGCTTTGGGCCTTTGTCCGTTACTGGCCGTTACCGGTACAGCGACCAATGGTCTTGGTATGGGATTGGCAACAACCGCAGTCATGGTCACCTCCGGCCTAATGATCTCTCTATTGCGTGGGATTATCACTCCTCAAGTCAGAATTCCGGTGTTTGTCTTGATTATTGCGGTACTGGTAACACTCGTCGATATGTCGATGAATGCCTGGGTACATGATCTACATAAAGTATTGGGGCTTTTTATACCTTTGATTGTAACCAATTGCGCCATTCTTGGACGTGCAGAATCCTTTGCCTCCCGTAACACCGTCATGAAATCGATGTATGACGGGTTAATGATGGGAATAGGCTTCACCTTTGCCTTGGTGATACTCGGTGCAGCCAGAGAGATTTTGGGTAGTGGTACATTATTTGACAATGCCGCTCAACTGCTCGGTGGTTGGGCCCGTTTCATTGAATTTACACTGATTGAGGATTACAAAGGATTTCTATTGATAATTCTGCCGCCTGGAGGCTTTTTGGTTCTGGGTTTTATTCTGGCCCTCAAGCGTCTGCTTGATAACAAGTTTGCTGAAAGAAAACAAGAAGCTATCAATTCAGCTTCAGAACTACAGCCCGAATCTTAATGACCATTGACGATAGGTAATATTGCAGATGAATATCGGCGTTGCTTACGCAGACAAATTTAAGCAGTTATGGCTAAAACTGGAAGTACCGGATGGCTCAACCGTGCGTCAGGCCATAGAAAAATCCGGACTGCTCGATCAATTTCCTGAGATTGACTTATCCCGTCAGAAAGTTGGTATCTTTGGCAAGATAACCAAATTGGATACCATTGTAGTAGAAGGCTCTAGGATCGAAGTATACAGAGAAATAACCGCTGATCCAGAATTAGTTGAAAGAAGGGACGAATAGTTGGTCTTCCATTTAATAATTAATGGAAAAACCAACTTAACCAACCAAAAACTTCGATTCTAATTAAACTAGAATCAGAAAATTTAAATTGATGCTTCATTTTGTTGGGACATTGCATCTATCTTAAATGGATTATTGATTTTCCACCACTCTTTCCCTAAAAGCTTAATGTCATGCGGCACTTTTGAAAGCCAATATGAGTCCCGGTCCAGATATAACGCAAATGCAGCTGCCTTTATCTTATTCTGCTTATTATCACTATATAATGCCTCAAATGCGTAAGCCCATGAGAACTGAGGTTGAATTACCTGATAATTCTTTGCCCAATCCAAGGCTAAATCTATAAACCGTTTATCATTACTCAGTAAGTACAACCATTCCGATATTTCTGTTATTTGATACCAACTGTATATTGGTCTCCACTTTGTATGAGGTCTTCTGTTAAATGCTTGTTTCAAATAATCCAGACTTTTATCCCACTGTTTTTCTGATGCAGATATTACTGATTCTGTTAACAGAACATCAAATGCGCTCTCTTTAGTTAGATGAATACCCTTTATACTCTTTTTCAATGACTGAAGGAATTTACCCTTATCACTCTTTAACGCGGACATTGCTAGATACGGTAAGGTGTGGTTAGTATTTAATACCGTATTTAATTTCCCGTTCTGGCTATATTCATGTTTTTTGGTTAATATCGATTCTGCTTTATTGTTTCTTAAATACTTTTCAAATGCTTTGTCATATTCGCTGTTTTTGAAGTCGATATAAGCGTCGAGATAATTCTTGTATTTGTTAAATCGATTACTATTAACAGGTACCGTTGAAACATCATTCTTATCTTCCTGGCACTCTTTTTTGTCATATTCACACTTTAAAGTAGATTTTTTGATCCCTAATTCCTGAGTTATTTTTTGCATGACATTATTTACTGATTGGCGCTGTTTTGGATGGCTTTGTATTTCAGGAAAGTCAGATAAATCCGTCTTCGTAGGTAGCCTGTCAGTAATATTATTCAAAAAGACATATCTTGCTGCCTGAATTTTCATAAACTCAGGTGCATTCTCTAAAATATCTCCAACCAGTTTGTGGTAATTTGTTTCCGAGCCACTTTCAATACGCTGCCCAATCAAAAGTGATGTCCATATAGGCGGTTTTTTATATCGTGAAACTAATGATGTAAATCCTGATATGGCATCCTTATGCGCTCCAAGTAAATGCATCATTACCAGATAATCTCTATAGCCGTATACACTATTATATCTTTTTCCCCTTCTGAATGAATATTCCAGCGCTGTTTGGTAATCATGGCTCATCATTGCAAGTCGTTGTAGTGACGCGTAACCACTTTCAGCACCAGTGTCAAGAGATCCGGCTATGGAGTAAAACTTCTTTGCTTCATCATACCTGCCCCGCCAGTAAAATCGGTTACCCGCAAGATAAGCATTATTACTGAGATGTACGCGTTGTGAATTAACATCAGAATTAAAGCCTGAATAATTTGAATACACATTATCGGCATCGATATATTTACTTTCCTGAATCAGCAACTCCCCTAAACGATCGTGTGCATTCCAATCAGAATGATCGTTTTCTATCACAGACTTTAGTAGATCAATCGCCTCATCTGTACGATTACTGTCTAGCATTATATCTGCAAGGAAACTTGCATGCTCAGGATGTCCCTTATATCGTCTCTGCAAAAAACCAATAAGCTTTTCATCACTCCATTTCTTTCTATGAGCTGTAGATTTTAAGGTACTGAAATTTGTATGGTCATAGGGTAGTGCCTTTACAGAATCGGCAGATAATATACGTTTTGCTACTACTATATAAGCCCTCGGTAGATCCATACCCTCTAAATTCAGT
>JAKSBD010000049.1 GCA_022361295.1 Bacteroidales bacterium | reverse complement strand
TGGTCCTATTCGACCGGCGTTTTTTATGGGTGATTACTTGCTCACTGCATAACCTGTACATCATCGTATCGACGAATCGACAAATAAGCCATAGACATGTAGACGATTAGATGATAAGACAACTCGACGATTTGACAAATTAACAGTTAAACAAACAATAAAACCCTGCGCCTCAGCGCCTCTGCGATTATTTTTTTTAAACATCTCGCCAATTCGTCGATTATCATACTCCTGCAAGCTGTAAATCAATGCTCCACCTGGTGGTCATCGAGCTTTGTCGAGATGGAGCTGGCCACAGGACTGAGGGGGAGTCAATAGCAGCCTGGAATTCCTTGAAAACCGCGGCACGTTCCGCTGCAAATAAGCCTCAGAGTTCAAGGTTTGATACTGAAATTACTATGAATACTCAATTCATAATAATTCCGAGGTTGCAGCAGGCTAATTAACTCAACAGTTAAAACGAATAAGCAAATTAACAGTTTATCAAATCGACGATTTGACAAATCAACAGTTCAACAAACAATAAAACTCTGCGCCTCAGCGTCTCTGCGGTTGATTTTTTTTAAACATCCAGCCAGTTCAACAAATAGGTAAATCAACAGTCAATAATTGGTCATTTCAGCAAATAAGTGAATGAAAAAAACAGTACAACGAATGTTTAACAAACATTAACAGTTTACTCATATTTGATTAAATGCAGATTATCAGGCATTTACAAAAATGCCCTCATTTATTCTTGAAGGTAGCATTTTCCCTATGCCAACTAGGGATAATGCGTAGTTTTACTAACCCGCAACCGTTAATGATTAGAATTTGTATCTATCTGTTTTTCAGAATGGTCATGATATTTCCAAACGCACTCTGTTAAATTCCAGTCAATAACACCAAAAAACATCTACACATTTGGCGTATACAAACTACTCATAATCCCTACTCCTTCTACGCAATATGCTAATAGACACATGGGTTTTTAAAGCTATCTTGAATCGGTCAATAAACTATAATTTAACAATTAATTAGCCTATGACTTTTATAAAACAGATTGAAAGATATTTGCATTTGGATCAGCTTATCAGATTGAAATCTACAGGAACTGCCGATTGCCTTGCCTTAAAGTTAAACATTAGCAAAAGCATGGTGTATATCTATTTGAGAACCTTAAGAGAAAGGGGAGCGATAATCAAATTCTCCACTCAATACAAAACCTACTACTATGTTAGACCTTTTAGCATTGCTTTTGGTAGGTCCATAGGAAAGGAAGATTGGTCATTATAAATCAGGTTTTAGTGTCATGTAATATGGGTATCCTTTAACATATCCTAATGGTCATTAGTGGAAAGCCAAAGCAGCAGAGCACCGGCCTACTATCGACTTGATATTGGTTACAGCCGCACTAAAAGGCCAAAACCAAAGAACACGGTCTGTTTCTGGGGGTTTATAATGCATACAACAATATAACCCCTTTTATGTGCAATTACAGCAGAAGGGAGGTGAAGTTAAGTTGTATAAATATGCCTTGTTTCCAATGGTACCTTAGATAATTTATAGCGTCAAATTTTTACAGAACGGCTTTGAGGAATAGGGCTGAGTTTAAAGGCGATGACTGGAAGAGTGGTTATTTATCTTTAGTCCCTTCGTGAAATTGGGATAATAAAGACATAAGTACCCTTTAACTGTTTGAGACTTAAACCAGAAACCTCGAAATTATTGAGTTTTAGTAACGGTCGTTTCAGCAAATGCAGGTTTCCGAACACTCAAGGGCGTCGCTTCGCTTTGCCCTGGGCTAGAATAAGCCGGGCCTTCAGCCCGCTATTGACAGCTTGCTAATTAATTCAACAGTTAAAACGAATAAGCAAATTAACAGTTTATCAATTCAACAATTAATCAATTCAACGATTCGACAAATTAACCGTTAAACAACCAATAAAACTCTGCGTCTCAGCGTCTCTGCGTTT
>JAKSBD010000586.1 GCA_022361295.1 Bacteroidales bacterium | reverse complement strand
TCCCGATAGCTATCGGGACTATGCCTCGTTTCGATGAAACCTTGTTTTATTAGTTTCTGATTATTGCTTCGTTCAGCATTGCCCAAGTAAACTTGACACTGCTTTCACTTATCGCAATAATTGCACTTTCAATGTTCATGATGTCATTCTAATACATAATCCGGGTTCAAACTCGCCCGTTAACACCAAAACTCATTATATATATAGAAATATCTCCTTCGTTACCGCGAACAATGTCATTAAGTTATGGCTATGCAATTTAATAGTTTGATAATAAAGATAGTGAAATAGATGCTTAGATCCGATAAGAGTATTACATGAGCTGTTACGGATAAAAAGCAGGCCCGAAACCCGGCATCTTTGCAATGTAATTAACAACAAACAAAAACATTAAAATTTTGAGTTATGAGAAAATTAACAACATTATTCGCCATTACAGTAGTAGCAATAGGAATGAGTTTAACATCGTGTAGTAATGATGATGATTATGTCAGACCAGATTATCCTGCCATAGAAAAACCCATATATACACCTGTGCAAAACCCTATTTTTATTGATGTTGAGAACCCTATTTTTATTGAGATCGAAAATCCCATTTACATCAAGCCGGATAATCCTATTTTTATAGATATCGAAAACCCTATTTATCCAGTGCCGGAAAACCCGGTCGAGCCTGATTTTAATTATAGCACTGTTATTGAGGTTTATGCGTGTGGAAACGTGATTTTATTTGATAACGGTAATTTTGTAAGCGTTAGAAGTGAGTTTGTAGGAAAAATAGAAGTAGGTTCTTATGTTCACCGCGATAAAGTTACAAGAGCTGCAGTATTTGCAAAAGAGGTGAATTATCAGGATTTTGAAAGCCTAAGCAATGATGATTATTGTGGCTATGAATACGGGGTGGTTTATGAAACAAATGTTGGTCGTGGTTATTACGGTTTGATAGAGACACCGTATTACGAAAATATGAATACCTTATTTTTAGAGGGATTTACGGATTCTGTTTTAAACTAATATTCAAAAATTACAACACCGAACAAAGGGAGCTATCAGGCTCCTTTTTTTTTGCGCGTTTTTTCATGAAGGCAAATGAATTGACAAGGATTAACAGGTCTGTTTAGTCTTAATTATTAACGACAAAGTCCAGGAAGGTAAATAGTTTACGACTCTCAAAACGAAGGATGACCGGTATTTTGCTGGTTGGCCATTCTGAAAGGTGTACTCAGGGTTGATTAAAATTGTGTATACGCTATTAAAATAAGGACATCGTCATTGAAAGATTGACTTTTCATTAGTTAAGAAAAGTCAATCCTATGAATATTATAACGAGTATGAATGTATGATGAAGTTACGGTGTGTTAATTAACCAGATGGCCAAAGTTCATTTCCTTTAACCATTGCGGGTTGAAAATTTTACTCAGGTATTTAAATCCACTATCTGGTAAAACAGTTACAATCTTGGCAGGTGCTTCCATCCTTTTTGCAATTTCCAGAGCAGCCCAGACATTACCTCCAGCTGAACCACCTACCATCAGACCTTCCTCGCGGGCAAGCCGATGCACCATAGCTATAGCTTTCTCATCATTAAATGCAATCGCTTCATCCACTATGTCAAAATTCATGGTTGAACAGAGTTTAGTCTTACCGGCTCCTTCTACATGAAATGACTCAATATAGGACAAATAATCTTCTTTACCATCCAGGTAAGGCTTGTAAACCGAGCCTTCCGGATCTGCCAGAATAGCTTTTATATCAGGGTTATTTTCTTTTAATCGTCTTGCAACTCCCGATAATGTACCGCCTGTCGATGCTGTCGCCACAAAGGCATCAATCTCCCCGTTCATATCATCCCATATCTCTTTTCCTAAGGTCATATAATGGGCTTCAGGATTATAAATGTTGTTATATTGATCAATGTGATAGTAATCTTCACTTTC
>JAKSBD010000051.1 GCA_022361295.1 Bacteroidales bacterium | reverse complement strand
GTATTTATTTGCCTTACAGCATCTTTTTGTTCTCTCGTTGCTGATGAAATCTCTTTCATCAGGTTGTTGGAATTATCAATCGATGGCAACATTTTATTGAGTAACTCACTTGAGTTTTCAGATAAAGCATTGCTCTCTTGTGCAACGCGAACAATTTCGGCAGCAGTATCCTGACTGCGTTCTGCCAGTTTACGCACTTCACCCGCCACCACAGCAAAACCTCTTCCGTGTTCACCAGCGCGGGCGGCTTCAACCGATGCGTTAAGAGCCAGTATGTTTGTTTGCATAGCTATCTCTTCAATCATTGATATCTTGTCAGTAATAAGCTTATTAGCTTGTTTCGCTTTCTCCGATTCGTTGGCAGTGATTTTAATACCTGCTAAAGCATCGTTTGAATGAGCTTCACTTGTATCGGCATTGGCATTGTTTTGCTCAATATTTGCTACCATTTCTTCCATTGTAGTGGATACCTCTTCAATGGATGCAGCTTGTTCGCTGGCGCCCTGCGTTAGTTCCTGAGAACTGATATTAAGCTGCTCGCTCGCATGGTTAAGTTGTTCGGCACCTGAGCTAATCTCACTTACCACCTCACGCAGCTTTAAGTTCATCTGTTTAAGGGCAGTCATTAGACGACTGATTTCGTCTTTTCCAGAAGTTTCAAAAGAGTGATGTAACTCTCCATTAGCTAATGCTTCTGCCAGCTGTAGACCATTTTTAACAGGTTTTATAATACTTTGGGCTATTAACCTTGAGGTAATAACCCCAATAAGAATTGCAATGATTAAGAGTGTTGTGCTCCAAAATGCAGCTGCTTTAATAATTCGAATTTCTTCGGCTGTTATTTGTTCAATAACTTCTTTACTAAGTTGGGCAACAACAGCACCTGAAGCTTGCATTGCTTTCATTTGATTGCCTTGCTCAATGTTTTCATTTACAAATAACTCAAAAGCATCATGGTATTCCTGGTAGCCATCTTTGACTTTATTAACAGAAGCTATTGTTTCAGCATTATAGTTTGTACTGGCTTTATCCAGAATTTTATAAAGCTTCTCTATTTTAGAGTCAACTTTTCGAAGCGAACTCTCATTAATATTCCCATTTTGGTCAACGGGGGCTGAAACAAATTCCCAGGCAGCCAGTCTTATCTGACTGTGCGCATAAAATATGTCCTTCGATAATTTGTGGTATTGATTAATTTGTCTGTCATATGAGATTAAGGCGCCTACCTTACCGCCAATTTTTGCCCATTTGCTTTTGGTAGTGTTTTTGTCTTTCTCAACATTAACATAAGTGCGTAATCCTGCGGAGTAATTTGAAATGGCAGTTAGTAAAGAATCTGTTTTTTGCTTGTTAAATGAGCTTAGGCTGTCAGCATTATTCACTTCCTCAAGTGCTTTCGAAAGGTTGGATAATGCATTGTCAACTTTTGACTCATCATTAAATTTCATGTAGTAAAGTACCGCTATTCTTGCATTTAAAAGGTTATCCTGTCCCTGTTTTAAATGATTGGCTACTTCTACAATGCTTTGAGTATTGTTAATACCTGTTCTTCCTATAAAACCAACAAGTGCCACGCAGGCCACCATTGTTGAAAATCCGGCAATTAGCCTTATTCTAATTGATATATTTCTAATGAAGCTCATTTTCATTCCTTGTGTTTTGCATGAGGTTAAGAACCGCAAAAATAACTATCTGAAATGATTTGTTACAATCAGTGATATTAGCTAATGTGCAGAAAAACAGGGTTATGGTTATTTTTGGTGTGCGAAATGCCTAAATATTTACATGAAGTGGTGAAATTAATTGATGAAATTTATCCGTAATTAAATACTGAAATAGCTTCAATGTGTTAGTGTTAAAGCTAAAGTTTCATCTCTTTTTTAACGGGTCAATATTGAAAAAACATACCGCTTCCAATATTTTTTTTGCTTTCTGTAAAAAAACGAATACATTTGTCATAAATCTAAAGTGTAAAAACAACACTAAGTAGTATGAGGCAAATTTCTCCATATATTTCAGTCGACTGTGTGTTATTTGGTTATAATGGTTCAGAGCTTGAGGTCTTAATTGTCGATAGGACACTTACAGATGAAAATAGCGGTGAACTGGTAATTAATGACAGAACCCTGACGGGTAATCATGTTTACGAAGATGAAACCATTGAAGATGCAGCTTACAGGGTATTAAACGACCTGACTGGCCTGGAAAATGTATTTCTGGAACAGTTCAAAACCTTTGCGCATCCTGATCGGTTAAAAAAGCCCAACGACCAACTGTGGTTAAAACGAACCGATCGAAATCCTGATGCACGAATCGTTACCATTGGATTCTATTCATTGGTGGCCACCGATAAGGTAAAACTTATTTGGAAGGGCCGAAATGTGAGATGGGTACCCGTGAAAGAGGTAGGTGAACTGGCTTTTGATCATAATCAGATTCTGGATGAGGCACTAAAAACACTGCGTCTTCGAATAAAATATGAACCGATTACGTTTGAGTTACTTCCTGAAAAATTTACGCTTACCCAACTTCAAAATGTATATGAAGCTATTTGGGGAGTAGAGCTTGATAAACGCAATTTCAGAAAAAAAATAGCTCGCATGAAATACCTGATACCCTTGGATGAGAAGCAAACAGGTGTGGCTCATAAACCAGCCAGACTTTATGTATTTAGTCGAGAGGTTTATACAAAAACGAAAAGAGAGCTATTCGACTTTACCATTTAATACAACACAATGAATAATAACCATAAGATATCAATTCGCGAAAAAGTAGGTTATGCCATGGGGGATGCAGCCGCAAATTTAGTGTGGCGCGGTGCTTTGGCATATTTAACCATATTTTATACTGATACGTTTGGTATTAGTGCAGCAGCTGCTGCCTTACTACTATTATTGGTACGATTATCCGATGGAATTACTGACATTATTATGGGTATGGTATCTGATCGTACCACCTCGCGCTGGGGAAAGTTCAGGCCGTGGGTGTTGTGGTCCGCACCTATCCTTGGGTTATTTATGGCATTAACCTTTACTACGCCTGATTTCTCTTATGCCGGTAAACTTGCCTGGGCCTACTTTACCTATATTATGCTAACATTGGCTTATACTGCCAATAATGTACCTTATTCCGCACTTATGGGTGTGATAACCCCTAGTAACTCTGAGCGAACCAGTTTATCAGGCTTTCGTTTTGCCGGGGCGTTTGGTGGCGGTATCCTTGTAATGGGATTTACGCCTGATCTGGTCAGGTTTTTTGGGAAAGGAAATGATGCGATTGGTTATCAGTATACCATGTATACTTTTGCTATTGCATTAGTAATTATGATGGTAATAACCTTCTTTAGTACCAAAGAGCGTGTTAAGCCTCATATGACCAGCAGTAAATCTTTGAAGGAAGAAATTCTTGATTTGAGTAAAAATATGCCGGTCATCATCGTTCCGCTAATAGCTATCACATTATTCTTTCATTACAGGAACTTTACAACAGGTATCATCTTTGTGGCGGTTATTCTACTGATGTATTTTCTCATTAAACGATTCATGAATAAACCGACAGAATCAATGAGTCATTCTCAGTTGGATATGCTTGATTTATTAAAGAATAAACCATGGCTTATATTATTGGCAGTAGGCTTTCTGTTTATGATGTTTAATGCTGTGAAATATGGTGTTATTCCTTACTATTTTAAATACTACTTGCAAGATGAGTTGCTGACGGGTAAATACTTTATTGCATTATTAATTATTTCGGTAGTTGCAGCTCTTTTGACAGGTACACTATCCAAACTTATTGGAAAGAAACAATTGTTTATTTGGTCCATGATATTAGGCGCTGTGTTTTCAGCTGTTTTCTTTTGGTTACCGCCGTCAAATATTGCACTCATATTCGTATTTGGTTGTGCTTCTGAGTTTTTTGCAGCAATAATGCCAACCTTATTTTTTAGCATGTTGGGCGATTCAGCAGATTATTCAGAATGGAAAACAGGCCGACGTGCAACTGGTCTGATATTCTCGGCGGGTACATTTATAAACAAGACAGGTGGGGGCTTTGCGGGGGCATTGGTTTTAGTTGTATTGGGTGTTTACGGATACAATGGCCAGGATGCCTCAACCGTTCAGGGCGCCATACCTGCTATGAAGTTGTTAATGAGTTGGATTCCTGCTGCATTTGCTGTGGCTACTGCTTTGTTCCTGGCTTTTTATCCAATTTCTACCCAGATGAATTTGCAGATAGAAACAGAATTGTCAGAGAAAAGAAGAAGAGAGTCTGTCGATATTGAGTCAGCAGAAGAAGTATAGGAAATTATCGCTTACCGCTTTATTATCGGAGCTTATTGTAGAAGAAACTAAACATTAGAGACATGAAGTACGGATTTTTTGATGATGAAAGAAGGGAATATGTCATCACCAACCCACAAACACCGTGGCCTTGGATTAACTACTTGGGAAATGAAGATTTTTTCGGACTTGTATCAAATACAGCTGGTGGATATGCATTTTATAAAGATGCTAAGTTTCGCCGATTAACGCGATACAGGTATAATAACGTGCCAATGGATAATGGCGGGCGTTATTTCTATATCAAAGATGAAGATACTATCTGGTCTCCGGGGTGGAAGCCTTGTAAAACAGAGCTGGACAAATACGAGTGTCGCCATGGAATGAGCTATACGCAAATTACAGGTGCCAAAAATGGTATAGAAGCCCAAACACTGTTTTTTATTCCACTTAAAACATGGGCCGAGGTTCAAAAGGTTAAACTGACTAACACCACATCAGAGGTAAAGAAGATTAAGCTGTTCTCATTTATGGAATGGTGCCTGTGGAATGCCGAGGATGATCAGAATAACCTTCAACGTAACTTATCAACAGGTGAAGTGGAGGTGCAAGGCTCGACCATCTACCATAAAACTGAATATAAAGAGCGCCGTAATCATTATGCTTTTTATAATGTTAATGCACCTATCGATGGATACGATACTGATCGCGAATCATTCGTTGGATTATACAATGAGTTTGCATCTCCTCAGGCTGTATTAAACGGGCAGCCGGGCAATTCTGAAGCTCACGGATGGTCTCCGATTGCCTCGCATTATATTGAAGTTGAGTTACAACCTGGTGAATCGAAGGATTATATTTTTACCCTGGGGTATATTGAGAACCCTGAAGATGAGAAGTGGGAATCGAAAAATGTAATCAATAAGAAGCCGGCAGAAGCAGTGATGGAGCGTTTTAACACAGTTGAGAAGGTTGAGGCGGCATTAGCAGATTTGCGTAACTACTGGGATAAGCTTTTAGGTAAGTTTGTATTGGAAAGTGATGACGATAAACTTAACCGCATGGTTAATATCTGGAACCAGTACCAATGTATGGTCACATTCAATATGTCACGTTCAGCATCTTTCTTTGAGGTAGGAATTGGTCGTGGCATGGGCTTCCGTGACTCCAACCAGGATTTGATAGGCTTTGTACACCAGATACCAGAACGTGCCCGTGAGCGTATTATTGATATTGCATCTACTCAGTTCCCCGATGGTGGTTGTTATCATCAGTACCAACCATTAACTAAACGTGGTAACGATGCCATTGGCGGCGGGTTTAATGATGATCCGATGTGGTTAATCCTTGGTGTTGTTAGCTATATTAAGGAATCGGGCGACTTTTCAATATTAGATGAAATGGTGCCATTTGACAATGATATGAGCATGGCTAAAACATTATACGATCACCTGACTATTTCTTTTAATCATGTGATTAATAATCTTGGACCAAATGGTTTACCATTGATCGGACGTGCCGATTGGAATGATTGCCTGAACCTGAACTGTTTCTCAACCAACCCCAATGAATCATTTCAAACAACAGAAAATAATACTGAGGGCTCAAAAGCAGAATCGGTGATGATTGCCGGTTTGTTCGTCGTGTATGGCAAAGAATATGTGAAACTAAGTAAGCGTATTGGTAAAGATGCTGAAGCTGAACGTGCACAGACCGAGGTGGATAAGATGATTGCCGCAGTTAAAGAAAAAGGTTGGGACGGTGAATGGTTCTTGCGTGCCTACGATTTCTATGGCAATAAGGTAGGAAGTGATGAGAATGAAGAAGGTAAGATCTTTATTGAATCGCAGGGATGGTGTACCATGGCAGGCATTGGAAAAGAAGATGGCTTATGTGAAAAGGCATTGGACTCAGTAAAAGAACGTCTTGATTGTGATTACGGAATTGTTTTGAATAACCCGGCTTTTACTAAGTATGTACTAGAGTACGGTGAAATATCGACATACCCGAAAGGATATAAGGAAAATGCAGGCATCTTCTGTCATAATAATCCATGGATAATGATTGGAGAAACTGAAATAGGTCGCGGAGAAAAAGCCTGGGAGTACTACAAGAAGATTTGTCCTGCTTACTTAGAAGAAATCAGTGAGTTGCATAAAACAGAACCTTATGTATATGCACAAATGATAGCGGGTAAAGATGCCTATAAGCCAGGCGAAGCAAAAAACTCCTGGTTGACAGGTACAGCTGCATGGAATTATTACGCCATTACTCAATATATATTAGGTATTCAGCCAGATTACGATGGTTTAAAAATTGAACCTTGTGTACCGGCCGACTGGAATGGATTCTCTGTTAAACGTTTATTCCGTGGTGTTGAATATGATATCACAGTCAGAAATCCTGATAAGGTGAACAAGGGGATTGTTAGTATTGAAGTGAATGGAGAAAAAATAGAAGGAAATGTGATTCCATTGTTAAGTGATGGTTCACATAAAGTTGTTGTTACAATGGGTTAATAATATTGCCAGGCGTCATATCTGTGATGGCGTCTGGTAATTATTTTAATCGTAAGGCTTGATAATGTAAAATAAAATCACATAACTTTAATGTGTTAATGCTTTAGGTGATGACCACGGAAAAAATACTTGTAAAAAAGCTAAGTAAAGGTGATGTAAAAGCTTTCGATAAGCTTTTCGAACTATATAGTTCCCGGCTGTATGCCTTTGCGCTTAAGTATTTAAAATCTGACGTGGATGCTGAAGGCCTTGTACAGGAAGTATTTATTAAGATTTGGAAAAAGAGGGAAGAGCTTAAGCCTGAAAAATCCTTTAAATCTTACCTTTTTACCATTGCCTTTAATCAGATTAAGAAGCAATTTGAAAAGCGTCAAATGATATACGGCATGGTAGATGTTTTAGCTCCTGATTTAGCAGATAATTCTACCGAGAAAAGTATTTTTTATCGCTCTGTTTTGCATCAGATTATAGATCTGTTAAATGAACTACCTGAGAAAAAACGGAAGATATTTGAGATGAGCCGGTTTGAAGGTTTACCATCCAAAGAAATTGCACATCGCATTGGTTTAGCTCCCAAAACAATCGATAACCAGATTTCAGAGGTTATCCACTATTTAAAAGAACGGGTTGATATAAGTGAAATAGCTGTTGCGTTGTTAATTTTTTTAATTGTGTAATCTGATTGTCTCCATTAAAGCGCAAAAGATAAACACAAGACTCATTGTTAATTGTAAGGCTGTAGTAATAGGACGAATTGTATCAGTATCTGATAGAGTTTTTAATGCAAGTCATTAAACTGCTCATGCAGCCAGTAAAACTGCTCATGTAGCCCATAAAACTGCTAATGTAAGTAATAGAACAGCACATGCAGTCTGTAAAACTGATCATGCAGCTCATGAAACAGTTAATGTAAGTGATAGAATAGCTCATGCAGTCTGTAAAATAGCTTATGTCGCCAATGAAACTGCTAATGTATGTGATAGAACAGCTCATGTAACCCATAAAGCAGCTCATGTAGCCTGTAAAACCGCTAATGTTAATGGTAGAGACGCTTATGCTGGCAATAGAACCATCAGTGATCTTGATAGATTAGCTTCTGTAGACAATAGAACTGCTTGTGCGTTAAATAGAATTGCTGTTGTGCGCAAAAGAACAGTTAATGAAGGGATTGCAGGTGTAGTTTTTGATGCTGCAGCAAGGGTTTCTTTCACGACATAGGCTGATTTACATACGGTTGGGGCATTTTTGTACACATCATTTAATTGTATTGAAGAATCGTAATGATTAATAAGCAGGTACATGACCTTTCTTTGGGGTGATGTGGTGATATTATTGAATACTATTATGTTTTGTTGGATCAGGTAAGATGTTTGCTGACCCATGCTTTGTGTTTTGGTTTCATTTGTTTTAAAGTGATGCCCTTATTTAACTGGCTTTGTCCGCATTTAAGCATAAAAGATAAACACGAGAAACAAAGAGACACCCCGATGCTATAGGGGTTGTTTTCGACTTTTATTACAAAAATCTGTTCCTTATTGTG
>JAKSBD010000663.1 GCA_022361295.1 Bacteroidales bacterium | reverse complement strand
TTCAAATAATTTTCAGCTACAAATCTCAGAACTATTTTTGAACGCTTTATGGGGATTTCAACCACTTTTTATACGCATTTTACGTATTTTCATGATTTTTTTTCATGTTTTTTTGGTTGAATTAGCGCTTTTGGGTTTTATAAGCATCCATCATTAACAAGCTTTATGTTGTATATTTTAATCAATCAACTCCTTCATTGGATCGATCAACAGATAAATAATATTTATCAATACAACACTTGCTGTTTAGGTAAAAGAATTAATTTAGCATGCCCTAATCGGAAATGTACATCAGTGACTGACAAGGAGCAATTAATATTTGCTACCGCATCATGCACCAAACCTTGATGGTAATACAAACCAAACTATAATTCAAAATAAAACAAATGAATAAACATGTAATCTTAATCTTCTTATTAGTCTGTATTTATACATTAGCATTTGGTCAAGACCAAAAATATCTGGTCGGTGGTGCTTTAGGCACATCTTTTGAAAATGAAAAAACGATTGATAGCGACGTTATAGATTCAAAGCAAACCAATTTTGCTATAACGGGCTTATTTGGCTATTTCATTACAAATAGATTTGTACTTGGAACCGAGTTGACTTTTGAAATAACTAAAACTAACAATAAAGGGGTGAATCCATCTGAAACGAAAAGTTTAGATTATGTTTTTTCGCCATTTCTAAGATATTACTTTAATCAAGCTTTCATTCAAGCCCAAGGTAACTTTGGCAAATCAGATTATTCCCACAATGGAGACCTCTATTTTCTAAATGATTACTATGATATTAATGTTGAAAACATCCATAATATTTTTGGGTGGGGTGCTGGTATTGGTTACGACTTCAACATAACAAATAAACTACTGCTTGAACCTATAATTAAATATAATTCAAATAAGCATACAGATAAAGTTGATGACTTTGATCTTAAAAGAAATGGACTGTCATTACATGTAGGATTGGTTTTCAAATTATAAGGCACATACCCACAACCAACAAAAATTTCATCTTGTAAGAACTTATAAAGTTGAAAAAATCATTCGTTTGCAACGATTGGTACCATTAATCAAAACACAAAAAGCAACGATTATTTTTTAAGATGTGACGATAAGACCATACCTTAAGCCATTATGGCTAATTAGCGTCACTATTCATTTTACTTAACATTCAATTTCCCTGAGTTGGACAACTCTTCCTTTCATTGCATATAAACTTTTTATATATTTGAGATTGCCAATTTTATTATGGCTTGAGCTTGAGTTTATCTCAACACTTCACTGTTCATTTTACTATTGGCATATGTCCCGTAACCTATCAAAAAACTAATAATAATGAGTGAAAATTTTAACAAGGTTAAAGACTTCTTGCTTGATCTTGAATACGAAATCATATCAGAAGACCCTAAGGAAGAACTGTTTGTTATAGAAAAAGCCGACGACGGCATTTCAAACCTGATCATTGATTGCGAAGGCTCCATCCTTATAATTGAAGGTTTACTTTTTGAAGTAAATAAGGGTTCTGAAGAATTATACAAGTCATTACTTATTTTGAATCGTCAGATTGTACATGGTGCTTTTGTGCTAGACGAGGATGGTAAACGTGTTATATTCAGAGATACTCTGCAATTGGAAAACCTGGACCTAAACGAATTAGAAGGAAGTATAAATTCACTTAAACTGCTATTATCAGAATACTCTGATGAGCTAATTGAATTTTCAAAATCATAAACAAAGACGCAATGGGTATTTTCAACAGAATATTTAGAGTCGGTAAAGCCGAAGCCAACGCTATAGTAGATAAATTAGAAGATCCTATCAAAATGACCGAACAAGGCATACGTGACCTTAAGGTTGATCTTGATAAAAGTCTTCAGGCATTGGCCGAAGTAAAAGCCTTCGCAATAAGAAGCAAAAAAGAACTGCACGAGAACACTGCCAAGGCCAAAAATTATGAGCAGAAAGCTGTTTTATTATTACAAAAAGCTGAAAGAGGTGAATTAGATCCTGCAGAAGCAGATAGACTGGCAACTGAAGCCTTGACCAAGAAAGAAGAAGCTGTTGAAGCAGCTAATCGCTCTCAGGAAGAAGTAACCCGTTTTGATAACAACATTGCCACCCTTGACAAAAATGTTAAGAAACTGAGAAGCACGATTTCGAGCTACGAAAACGAATTACGTACGCTTAAAGCCAGAGCCAGAGTTAGTAATGCAACTCAAAAGATTAACAAGCAATTGAGTGGCATTGATAGTTCGGGAACCGTTTCGATGCTGGAAAAAATGAAAGAAAAAGTAGAGCAGCAGGAAGCATTGTCAGAAGCCTATGGAGAAATCAGCATGGAAAACAAAAGCCTTGATGACGAAATTGATGATGTTCTATCTGAGAAAAATTTAAAAGCATCGAATTCATTAGAAGAGCTAAAGGCAAAGCTCAAGAATAAAAGTGAATAAAAAGCATTCATATTCAGACAATGGGATTATTCGATTTTTTTAAGAAAAAAGAACCACATTACGATAGCACCAACATCAGGGTTAATGACCTTGATGTTGGCTTTGTTTTTGAATACGACCTTTCAACATGGGTGGTTAACGCCATCATGGAGTATGACTGGGGTGATAATTACTTTACGCGCGAGTTTCAGATAACCAACGGTAGCGAAACACGCTTTCTGGGAATAGAAGACGACGATGAACTGTCAATATCTCTCATGCAAAAGGTAAAGATAAGGGCCTTGAAGGATGACCTGACAGACACCTTGATTGCCAACCAACAGCCTCCGAAAAAAATCACCTATAAAGGCATCACCTATTACCTCGAAAAAGAATCTCCCGGCTATTTTCATAATATAACCAAAGGCGGTGAGTGGGAAGAATTTCGCTCCTGGGATTTTGAAGATGAAGAGGGTAAACACCTGTTGTGCATCGAACAATGGGACGAAAAAGAATTTGAAGCTTCAATTGGCATAAGTGTTCAGGAATTTGAAATCTCAAACATACTGCCTGGCGAAGATCAACAGACAAAATAAATAAATGGTATACTAACCTAAATAATTATGAGTAACGGATTTGCAAAAGTTATAATTGCAGTTATTATCGGTTTTTTTGTATTACGATCGTGTAATACCTGCACCCGAAGCAGTAGCAATCGCTCCTCTTCAACTGTCGAAAACTGGCAAAAAACACCGGTTGATAAACTAATTACATCGCTTAACAATGAGCAGAATTATTCCATCATTCTGTTGGATATGGACTCGCGGAGTCAGAAATATTACCATATGTATAACATTGTTATAGAAAAACCGGATACTGTTCTTTCTCAAACAACCGACTGGGAAGAGGTACCTGATGTTTTCTTCTCGGCCAATGTTGATAACATGGGTATGAAAAAAAAAAAAAAAAAGGATGGTAAACTAAGTAAAAAAGCCAGTCCGGCTGGGTATAACCACTATGTTGGCAACCCTAAATATGGTCGATGGGAAGAACGTAATGGTTCATCATTCTGGGCATTTTACGGGCAATATGCTTTTATGTCGTCTATGTTTAACCTGATGGCATATCCGGCTCGTCGCTCATATTACGACGATTACTATGGTGGTGGTTATTATGGATCACGCCCCTATTACGGTCCTTCGGGAAGAAATGTTTACGGCACCAAAAGCTATACCTCTTCAGGCACAGGTAAAAGCAGTACCTGGGGCAATAAACCATCGAGCTTTAAGCAAAATGTAAGAAGCCAGGTAAAACGATCGGCAGCAGCCAGTCAATCACGCTCGTACAAATCAAGCTCAAGCTATTCAAGAAACAGCAGAAGCTCAAGCCGTTATAGCAGTTCATCATCTCGCAGCCGCAGTGGCGGATTTGGTAAATAATCAACACCCTAAACTTGATAATTATGACATTTTCAGATATTTCAACCATTTTATATGATGCCGTTGTATATATAACAGTTGGCTTTTTTATCTTTTTCCTGGGTAAGATCGTTTACCAGTTAGTCAACCGCGACTTTAACATCAAAGAAGAATTGGTAGAGAAAGATAACCTTGCTTTTTCTTTTGCACATGTTGGCTATTTTATTGGTTTACTGTTAACAGTTGGTAGTGCCATTGTAGGACCAACCCGCGGTTTGGTTAATGACATTATTGATATTTCCATTTATGGCGGGCTTGGTATTATCCTACTCAACCTATCCATCTGGCTCAATGACAAGATCATTCTTCGAAAATTCTCTGTTAAAAAGGAAATAGTTGAAGACCGTAATGCCGGTACCGGTGTTATCGAAGGAGCCGTTGCCATTTCATCGGGTCTCATTATTTTTGGAGCCGTAACAGGCGAAAGCGGCAACCTTATTCAGGGACTTAGTTCTGCTGTTATTTTCTGGTTAGCGGGGCAGGTAGCACTATTTATTGCTGCAGCAACCTATCAATTTATCACACCCTATGATGTGCACGATCACATCGAAAAAGACAATGTGGCTGTAGGCGTTGGTTTTGCCGGTGCATTAATAGCTATTGCCAACCTTATCCGCCATGCCATTACCGGCGATTTCGAAGGCTGGGGCTTAAGCTTTGGAGAGGCAGGTTTTGAGTTGGTTCTTGGCATCATCCTGCTGCCTGTAATGCGATTCTTAACTGACAAGATTCTTTTACCCGGACAGCGCTTAACAGATGAAATAATTAATCAGGAACACCCTAATGTTGGTGCAGCTATCATTGAAGCATTTGCCTATATTGGCGGTTCAATAATGATTACATGGTGTCTGTAAATAAGACACCTCAAAATAAGATGACTGAAATTGACATTAACCCTGGAGCTTTCCGGGGTTAATTTTGTCAAGCAAATTGCATCCATTATTTGTCATCACCGATATAATTAAATAAACAACAAATTGAATATCCGTAATTGTTCATAAAACATGTATAGAACATTGTGCAATCAAAAAACTTAACACAACTTGTTCCGCAGAGGCGGAAGAGACAGTGAGTCGCAGAGAATTATATAAAGACTCGAAATCAACTCTGCGTCTTTGCGTCTATGTGTTTACCTTTTTGTGCTATAATGCGGACAATCATAATTACAATTAGCTCCATAATGTTGAAGCTCGAAAATAAATATTCAGCCATATTAAAGGCTGCCATTTTTGCCACCGGTTTTAGCGGCATTGTCGCTGAATACCTTCTCTCAACACTGGCCACCTATTTTTTAGGTGACTCCATTTTTCAATGGGCCATGATTGTTTCAACCATGCTTTTTACAATGGGTATTGGTAGTCGTATCAGTAAAGTCTTTAAATCGCGCTTAACTGAAAAGTTTCTGGTCTTGGAGTTCTCCTTATCATTGGTTGTAGCCTTTTCTCCATTAATCGTGTACACGGCATCGGCCTACACCAACTCCATTGGGATACTCATCTATTTCTTCTGTATGCTTATAGGTACATTAATTGGAATGGAAATACCGCTGGTAATGCGCATCAACGATGAGTATGAGGAATTGCGGGTCAATATATCCAATGTTCTGGAAAAAGACTATTACGGAAGTCTTCTAGGCGGTATCTTTTTTGCTTTTATCGGACTACCCATTATGGGGCTGACATACACTCCTTTTTTATTAGGTGCTGTAAACTTTTCAGTTGCTTTAGTAGTCTTCTTCTTCCTTCGTAAAGTTATCACACCCGGTTATCGTAAGGTCTTAAGTTTTTCAATGATCATTATCTCCATTGTTATTGTGGCGGGTGTTTACCTGGCAGACCCAATCGTTCAGTACGGCGAACAAAAGAAATACAAAGACAAGGTTGTATATGCAGAGCAAACACGCTACCAACGCATCGTAATTACCCAGTGGGAAGATGATTACTGGCTGTATTTAAATGGCAACCAGCAACTTTGCTCAATGGATGAAGTAATGTACCACGAACCATTGGTGCACCCGGCCATGTCATTACACCCTCACCCGGCAAAAATATTGGTTTTAGGAGGTGGCGATGGTTGTGCTGTTCGAGAGATATTAAAATACCCTACGGTAGAATCTGTCAAGCTGGTTGATTTAGATCCTTCAATGACCAAACTGGGACAGGAACACCCCGTTTTGCTGGAGATGAATCAAAACTCGATGAATCATCCCAAGGTGGAAATTATTAATGCCGATGGTTACCAATACGTTTCAGACAATAAGGCCTTCTACGATGTTATTATCATCGATCTGCCAGATCCGCGTTCTGTCGAACTGGGCAGGTTATATTCAAGTGAGTTTTACAGCATCTGTTACAAACATCTCAGACCCGAAGGCATGCTTGTTACCCAGGCAGGAAGTCCTTATTTTGCAACCAAAGCCTTTAACTGTATTCAAAAAACCATGGCCGAAGCGGGTTTCAATACCCTGCCATTGCACAACCAGGTGCTTACCCTTGGCGAATGGGGATGGTCTATCGGTATAAAAACAGAACGGGATATCGATTTGAAAAAGCAATTACAATCCTTAACTTATGACGGAATTTCAACCCAATGGATTAATAACGAAGCAATGCAGTTAATTACTTCCTTTGGCAAAGATTTTTTCCCTGGCTCCAATGATTCGGTCAGGGTAAACCGAATTCATGATCCGGTATTGTACAAGTATTATTTAAAGGGCAACTGGGATTTGTATTAATCCCTTAAAACAATAGATCGTTAGACATAAGACTGATTTACCAGGTGTTTATAAGCAAATCGATTCAAATGTCTACCCTTCAAATAATTACAAAACCTTAGCGGACTATTATAAAATGAAAGCAGATAAAAATATGAATACTATAAATCCGGTAAACCTTCCACCAGTGGTCTTTAACTTAAAAGGCTGGATTGAATTGA
>JAKSBD010000053.1 GCA_022361295.1 Bacteroidales bacterium | reverse complement strand
TTGAAAATATGTCGTTAAAAGACGAACTGATTCAAGATAGACTGCCCAGTCATGTGGCGATAATTATGGACGGGAATGGACGCTGGGCAAAAAAACGAGGCAATGCACGGGTCTTTGGCCATAAGCACGGTGTTACTGCCGTACGTGAGGCAACAGAAACTGCCGCAGAGCTTGGTATAAAATATCTGACACTTTACGCTTTCAGCACTGAAAACTGGAATCGTCCTAAAACAGAAGTTGATGCTTTGATGAGCCTTCTTGTTTCTACCATTAGTTCCGAAACATCTACATTGATGAAAAACAACGTTAGGCTGAATACCATTGGTTGCAAAGAAGAGTTGCCAAAGAGCGTTCAGGCGAAGTTGGATACCTGCATTAAAAAAACATCACAAAATACCGGTCTTACACTAACATTAGCATTAAGCTATAGCTCTCGATGGGAAATTATTGAAGCTGTAAAAAGAGTAGCTGCCGATGTGAAAGCTGAAAAGTTTAGTGTTGAGGATATTAATGCTGATGTGATATCTGATAAAATGGCCACGGCTGGCATTCCTGATCCTGAATTAATGATCAGAACCAGTGGTGAACATCGAATAAGTAATTTTTTACTTTGGCAGTTAGCTTATTCTGAGCTATATTTCTGCGACATTTTATGGCCCGACTTTAGGAGAGATGATTTTTATCGGGCTCTGCTTGATTTCCAGGGACGAGAAAGACGCTTTGGAAAAACAGGAGATCAAATAAAAAAATAAGGCTTAAGGCATTGTGAAGGAGATTGATGTGGTGAATTGTGCTGGCCGAAAACGAACAAACTAATGAATTGCATGGAAGGTAATATGCGTTATAAAGTATTATTTGTTTTTCTATTTATATTATCCATTATAGATATAAACGGACAAACGTCTGACATTCCTAATATATCCTACTCCGGTACTCCCCGAAAATATACAATTGCGGATATTGAGGTAACCGGGGTGCAAAATCTGGATCCTAAAATATTAGTGAATATCAGTGGACTGAAGGTGGGACAACAGATTACCGTTCCTGGTGATGAGGTTTCTGAAGCTATTAGAAGATATTGGCAGCATGGACTGTTTTCTGATGCAAAGATTAAAGCTAAGAAAATAGTTGGCCGGGAAATTTATCTTGAAATCTACCTGAAAGAACGACCAAGACTGTCGGAGATGTATTTCAATGGTCTGAAAAAAAATGAAATTGAAACAGTAGAGGAAAAAGTGGCCATGATGAGAGGCTCACAGGTAACACCGTTTATGGTTGACCGTGCTGAAAAGTATATCACTCGTCACTTCGTAGATAAAGGATTTTACAACACTGAGGTTAACATTGTTCAGAAGGATGATCCTTCAAAACCAAATCATGTTACCCTTGAAATCAATGTTGATAAGAAAGATAAAGTTAAAGTCAGCTCTTTGACTTTTGAAGGTAATGAAGTGTTAAGCGATGGAAAGCTTAACCGCACTATGAAAAAGACCAATGAAAAAGGTAAAGTTCTTAATTTCTTCAGAAGCAAAAAGTTTGTTGTTGAGAAATACGAAGAAGATTTAGCTGCAGTTATTGGTAAATACAATGAGATGGGTTATCGTGATGCCCGCATTGTTACTGAAGAAGTATCTAAGAACATAGAAGATAATACAGTTGATGTAAAGTTAGTGCTTGAGGAAGGTACGAAGTATTATTTTGGTAACATTAGCTGGGTTGGTAATACTATTTACCCTTCTGAATTATTAGATTACAACTTACGAATTAAGAAAGGTGATATATTTAATCAAACTTATTTAGATGAACGTTTGATTAGTGATGAGGATGCGGTGCATAACTTATATATGGACCAGGGTTACTTATTCTCAAATATTTCGCCTGTTGAGACTGGTGTGCGTGGAGATACTATTGATATTGAAATGCGTATTTATGAAGGACAGCAAGCTACTATTAATAATGTAATTATTCGTGGTAACACTAAAACACACGAACATGTAGTTCGCCGTGAAGTAAGAACAAAACCAGGACAATTATTCAGTAAGTCAGAATTAATCCGTACTGTTCGTGAGTTGGCTCAATTAGGTCACTTCGATCCTGAGAATATTTCTCCGGATGTGCAGCCAAACCCTGATAACGGAACGGTTGATTTAGTCTATCAGCTTGAAGAGAAAGCCAACGACCAGATTGAGTTATCCGGAGGTTGGGGTGCAGGTATGTTTGTAGGTTCATTAGGTTTAAAGTTTACAAACTTCTCAATGCGTAACTTCTTCAATAAAGAAGCCTGGAGACCTCTTCCAACTGGTGACGGACAGACTTTATCTTTAAGAGCTCAAACAAATGGTAAATTCTATCAGTCATACAGCTTATCATTCACAGAGCCTTGGTTAGGAGGAAAGAAGCCAAATTCATTGAGCTTCTCAATTTATCATTCTATCCAAACAGGTGTGAGTTCAAGTTATTACGATCCACGCTATAGTATGGGTGGCGGATACGGATATGGTGGCGGATATGGTTACGGTGGGGGCTTTGGTTACCAGGACCCTGATCAAATTGACCAGCATATGAAGATTACCGGTATGTCGCTTGGTTTTGGTAAACGCCTTCGTTGGCCTGATGACTTCTTCTCATTATATACCGAAGTAAGTTACCAAAGATATGACCTGCTTGACTGGAACTACTTTATTATGCAGAATGGTATTTCAAATAACCTGAACTTTAAAGTAATGTTAAGTCGTCGTTCTATCGATAACCCAATTTATACTCGTGAAGGATCTGACTTTTCTGTTGGTTTAGAATTTACTCCACCATGGTCAATGTTTGAAGAGGACAGAGATTGGAGTCAAGCAACCGACGAAGAAAAATACCAGAAAATCGAATATCATAAGTGGACATTTAAAGGCGCCGTTTATAAGCCAATTGATGCAGCCCGTAAGCTGGTAGTTATGGGAAAAATGGAAATGGGATTTCTTGGTTATTATAATAAAGATCTTCAATCGCCTTTTGAAAAATTCGTACTTGGTGGTGATGGTATGGCTGGTTTTAGTATGTATGGTAGTGAAACAATTGGATTACGTGGTTACGAAAATTCATCATTAACACCATACAATACAAGAGGGTCATATGATGGTAATATATATAATAAATTAACCATGGAGGTTCGTTATCCGTTAGCACTTCAACCATCAGCTACAGTATTTGCGCTTGCTTTTCTTGAAGCAGGTAATGCATGGAGCGAATATGAAAACTATAACCCATTTGAATTAAAACGCTCGGCGGGTGTTGGTTTACGTATCTTCCTGCCAATCTTCGGATTAATGGGAATTGATTGGGGATATGGATTCGACGATAGTATCTACCGTAGCAATGCAGGAGGTAGTCAATTCCACTTTGTTATAGGTCAAAGCTTCTAATAATGAGTTAGATATTGGTTTGGTTTGATTTTTGTTTAGATTTAGCGTACAAAATTATTGAGCTATGAGAAATATCGTATTATTATCATTGTTATTTATTGGGCAACTTACATATGCTCAAAAATATGCATTTGTTGATTCAGAGTATATTTTACGTAATGTGCCAGCCTATGAAGCCGCAAATGAGCAACTAACACAACTATCTGCTAAATGGCAGGGAGAAGTTGAACAGCGCTTTGAAGAAATTGCACAACTGTATAAAAATTACCAGGCAGAAAATGTTTTTCTTTCAAATGAGATGAAAACCAAAAGGGAAAATGAAATCATTGAAAAGGAAAAGCTTGCAAAACAGTTGCAGCAAAATTATTTTGGGCAGGACGGAGAATTGTTTAAAAGACGAGAGGCACTTATAAAACCTATTCAGGATGAAATCTATAATGCCATTCTTGATATTTCCCAGGAAAATAACATTGCAGCTGTTTTCGACAAAGCATCAGGAATGGGTATTATGTATGTTGATACTAAGTATGATATAAGTGATGACGTGCTTGTTGAACTTGGATATAAAAGTGAATAACTAAAAATTAAGATATGAGAATTTACTACACACTGGTTGTATTGCTGCTAATGGCTTTTGGAGCTGTTAATGCACAACAACCTATGAAGTTTGGACATATTAATAGTGCAGAAATATTGCAGGCAATGCCTGATTTGAAAGCTGTTGAAACGCAAATGGAAGCTGAGTTCAAAGAAAAGGAATCACAGCTACTAACAATGCAGGAAGATTTAACAGCAAAACAGCAAGCATATCAGAATGATGCGCCAACATTATCTGCAGCCGACAGAACTGCACGTGAACAAGAGTTGGTTGAGTTAAATCAAAAGGTACAGAACTACTACATGTTATCTCAACAGCAAATTCAGGCAAAACAGAATGAATTGCAAGCGCCTATCATTCAGAAATTAAAAGCGGCGATTCAGGAAGTGGGTGATGAAGAGGGTTTTTTATATATCTTTGAAATGACGAGTAGGGTTCCGGTATTTGCATCTGATAAAAGTATTGATGTAGCTCCACTTGTTAAAGCTAAATTAGGTATTCAGTAATCACGAAATTAAAGAAATAAGATATGAAGTTTTTAAAAGTATTAGTTGTTATTGCTGCAGTTGCTTTCGCAGGGAAAGTACAGGCGCAGGATTTAAAATTCGGTCATGTTAATATTCAGCAGATGGTTTCTGAATTGCCTGATAAAGTTGCTGCCGATAAAGAGTTACAAGCCGAAGCAACTAAATTGCAAGAGCAGTTACAGGTTATGCAGCAAGATTTGCAAGGTAAGTATGAAGAATATATGAGTCAGCGCGATTCATTGCCTGATTTAATACGTGCTACAAAGGAAAAAGAGATTCAGGATTATGAGCAACGTATGCAGCAGTACAGCCAAATGGCTCAACAAACTTTAGGTCAAAAAGAACAACAGCTTTTGCAGCCAATCATTATGAAAGTACAGAAAGCTATTGATGAAGTTGGACAGGAGCAAGGTTTGATCTATATCTTCGACATTAGTACACAGGTTGTAGTTTATCATTCAGATAAAAGTGTAGATTGTGCGCCTTTAGTGAAAGCTAAGTTAGGCGTTCAGTAAACTGACAATATTAGAATTTTAAGAGCGGGTGGCTATAATTAGTCACCCGCTTTTGTATCTTTAAGCCTCAAAGGATAATTAAATGAAAGAATTAGGTCCGATCGCCGTATTTGATTCTGGTTATGGCGGGTTGACGGTATTAAATAAAATTCGTCAGCATTTACCACAATACGATTATATTTACCTGGGCGATAATGCTCGTACTCCATATGGTACAAGATCGTTCGAAGTTGTTTATGAATATACCTTAGAGGCCGTAAAGAAGCTCTTTAGTATGGGAGCTCATTTGGTTATATTGGCTTGCAATACGGCATCTGCAAAAGCTTTGCGTAATATTCAGCAAAAAGATTTGCCTCATATTGATCCTTCTAGACGTGTGTTAGGTGTAATAAGACCAAGTGTAGAGTTAGTTGATGAACTTAGCCAGACAAAGCATGTGGGTGTGTTAGGTACTGTTGGAACGGTGCAGTCAGAATCCTATCCAATTGAAATTTCCAAACTTTATCCGGAGATAGTTGTATCCCAAGAAGCATGTCCGATGTGGGTGCCTTTGGTAGAAAATAACGAATCAAAGGAAGGTGGGGCAGATTACTTTGTAAAGCAGCATATCGATGCTTTATTAAACAAGGATAAGCAAATTGATACAATTATTCTTGGTTGTACACATTACCCTTTACTCATTGATAAAATAAATAAGTATTTACCAGGGAATATTCAGTTGGTGGAACAGGGGGATATTGTTGGTGAGAGCCTTAAGGATTACTTATATCGCCACCCCGAAATTGAAGAAAAATGCAGTAAGAAATCTTCTGTACAGTTTTATACCACTGAACAGGTATCGAAGTTCAAGCAAACGGCTGGAATATTTTTTGAAGGTGAGCTTAATGTACAACATGTAGTACTGTAGAAAACCAGGAAGCTGTCCAAAATTTAAGTTTCTAACTAAGGTCGCTAAGAAATACGCAAAGGTCACAAAGGATATGGGGTAACTTTTCAAAGCTTTGCGAGCTTTGCGTTTCTCTTGTTTTGATTTCTTTTCGAGAATTACCTTTTTTTTAAGACACTCTCAGTGCATAAACTATTTTTCTTCTGTACCATCTTCTTTAAACCAACCGGCATACATCAGGTAGTTGTTGGCTATCTTTTGTACCATCTCTTTTGACTGCTCCGGTTCAATGTCTTTTACTTTTTTGGCCGGAACTCCTGCATATACACTGTTGGGTTCAACAATTGTTCCGGTTAATACTAATGAATTGGCAGCAATAATTGAGTTTGACCCAATAACAGCGTGGTCAAGAATTGTAGCTCCAATCCCTATAAGAACATTGTCTTCAATCTTTGCGCCATGAATGGTTACATTATGCCCAATAGATACATTGTCGCCAATTTCAACAACCGATTTTTGGTATAGCGTATGAAGTACAGAACCATCCTGGATGTTTACTTTGTTGCCAATACGAATTGAATTGACATCTCCCCGTAATACTGCGTTAAACCATATACTACAATCATCGCCCATCTCAACATCACCAATAATGGTTGCATTTTCCGCCAAATAAGCATTCTTTCCAATTTTTGGTGTAAAGCCTCTTACTGTTTTAATTAGTGCCATATGTTATTTCTTTTACTATTATTATCAGTTAAACAAACACAGGAAATACACTATGGTTTGTTTATTAAAGAATAATTGCCGCAAAAATACAATCCAATTTAATAACATTTAATTATTCCTTCATTTAATGTTATAGATTGACGAAATACATCGAACTCTTGTGTTAGTTATTTAAAATGTGTTGTATAACACAAGGTGTGTAGAGGTTAAACATGACAAATGTCAATATGTTGACATACCCATATCTCTACCTTTACTCCCGTATTCAAGAGGAAATTAATGTTGACGAGAAATTGCTTTTTAACATTGATTTCCTTTTTATTGATTGCTTAACTTTGTTTTAATATATAGATACAAATCAGAACCTTGTCAATCATGGGTAAAAGGTCAAAAGTAATTGAAAGAGATGAAGTAGTAGTAAGGTTTTCTGGCGACTCCGGGGACGGAATGCAGCTAACGGGAACTTTATTTTCTTACACCTCTGCAATTTTCGGAAATGATATATCAACATTTCCAGATTATCCATCTGAAATTCGTGCCCCTCAGGGAACCATTAGTGGTGTGTCGGGTTTTCAGGTGCATTTCGGACATACCGAAGTTTATACTCCGGGCGACTATTGTGACGTACTGGTGGCGATGAATCCTGCAGCTTTAAAAGCTAATGCTAAATGGATGAAGCCAGGTGGTACGGTTGTGTTAGATGTGGACAGTTGCGATGAAAAAAACCTTCGAAAAGCAGGTTACGAAACCAACGATCCGATTACAGAAAGTAAACTAGGTGATTTTAACATTGTAAAGGCGCCAATTACAACTCTTACTAAAGAGAGTTTGAAAGACATGGGCCTTGACAATAAGAGTATTCTTAGAAGTAAGAATATGTATGCTCTTGGTTTGGTTTACTGGTTGTTTGATCGTCCGTTAGACCATACAAAAGACTATATAAAGAAGAAGTTTGCCAAAAATCAATTGGTAGTTGATGCAAACATTAAAGTGCTTGAGGATGGATATAATTATGGTAACATCATCCAGGCATTAACACCTTCTTATCACATTCATCCTGCTGACATTAAGAAAGGTAAATACAGAAACCTTAGCGGTAATGTAGCTGTTGCATGGGGCTTCCTCGCTGCTGCCGAAAAGAGTGGTCTGGAATTATTCTTAGGTTCTTACCCAATTACGCCTGCTACTGAGATATTGCAGGAATTAAGTGCGCGTAAAGACTTAGGAGTGAAAGTTTTCCAGGCAGAGGATGAGATTGCTGGTATTTGCACTTCGATTGGTGCAAGTTTTGCCGGTAATTTAGCCGTAACAACTACTTCTGGTCCTGGTTTAGCGCTTAAAGGTGAAGCAATTGGTTTGGCAATTATTGCCGAGTTACCATTAGTCATCGTTAACGTACAACGTGGAGGACCATCAACCGGATTGCCTACAAAAACAGAGCAGTCGGATCTAATGCAGGCACTATATGGACGAAACGGAGAGAGTCCTGCTGTGATTATCGCAGCCAGCTCACCAACAAATTGTTTCGATTATGCATTCTATGCAGCTAAAATAGCTGTAGAACATATGACCCCGGTTATTTTATTAACTGATGGTTTCTTAGCTAATGGTACACAACCATGGTTACTTCCTAACCTGGAAGAGTGGCCTGCTATTGATGTTCCTAAAGCAAATGCCGGTGATAAAGATTGGCACCCATACAAGCGGGATATTGAAAAATTATCACGTTACTGGGCTACTCCGGGTACACCTGGATTAGAGCACCGTATTGGAGGTTTGGAGAAAGACGAACACTCAGGTGCAGTTTCACACGATGCATTGAACCACCAGCGTATGGTTGAAATTCGTGAAGAAAAGGTACAGAAGATTGCCAACGTAGTACCTGAGTTAGAACTCTTAGGTGATGAAGATGCTGATACATTAGTTGTTGGCTGGGGAGGTACATTTGGTCACTTATTTACTGCAGTTGATGAACTTCATAATGAAGGTCATAAATTAGCCTTAGCACATTTCAACTATATTAAACCATTGCCACGCAATACTTATGAAGTGTTAAAGCGCTACAAAAAAATTGTAGTGTGTGAATTAAACCTTGGGCAATTTGCCGATTACCTTACAATGAATTTTCCTGATATTCAGACGCTACGTTATAATAAAGTACAGGGACAACCATTTACGGTAGTAGAATTAAAAGAACATTTTAAAACATTGCTGGAGGAGTAAAAGATGGCTGAGAATTGTCAAGTAAAATTTACAGAATTTAAAAGCGACCAAAGTGTAAAGTGGTGCCCGGGATGTGGAGACCACGCCATTCTTAATTCTGTTCAGAAAGCAATGGCTTCTTTGGGATATAAAAAAGAGGAAGTAGCAGTAATATCTGGTATCGGTTGTTCATCTCGTTTCCCATATTACATGGAAACATACGGTTTCCATACTATTCATGGACGTGGATCTGCAATTGCATCTGGTGTTAAAGTGGCTAATCCAGAGTTGAAAGTATGGCAAATAACCGGTGATGGTGATGCATTGGCTATTGGAGGTAACCACTTTATTCATACTATTCGCCGTAACATAGATATTAATGTTATCCTTTTCAATAACCAAATCTATGGTTTAACAAAAGGACAATATTCGCCTACATCAAAACGTGGTTTTATTTCTAAAACATCACCTTTCGGTACGGTTGAATCACCTTTCCGTCCCGGTGAGTTGTGTATTGGAGCTCGTGGCCAATTCTTTGCCCGTTGCATCGATAAGGACCTTAAGCACTCGGTTGTGATGTTAGAAGAGGCGGCAAAACACGAAGGAACGTCAATTGTTGAGGTATTGCAAAACTGTGTTATCTATAACGATAAAACACACAATGCCATCACAGATAAAGCACATTCTGCAGACCGCACAATTAAGCTTGAGCATGGTAAGCCGATGATTTTCGGAAAAGAGAATGACAAAGGCCTTATGCTTGATGGATTGAATTTAAAAGTAGTAACCATTGGTGAAAATGGAATTACTGAAGATGACATCTTAGTGCACGATGCACATTGTGATGATATTACCCTTCATCTGAAATTAGCTGATATGGAATACCCTGAGTACCCGGTTGCTTTAGGTGTTATTCGTTCTGTTAAGGCACCTGTATATGATCAATGTGTAGAACAGCAGCTTGAAGAAGTTCAGGAGAGATCAAAAGTAAAATCATTCAACGACCTGATTCATTCAGGTGATGTTTGGGACGTTGAGTAATTATTTTTTATTGAGTTAGCAAAAAAGCCGTTCTGGAATTATCCGGAACGGCTTTTTTTAGCGTTATTTTTAATCAGCTTATATCTGTGAATCTTTTTAAAAAAAATCAATCAATAGAAAGTAAAGAATTAGTGAAGTGCTCAAGCATATCTTTTACCTCCTCATAATTCTCATTTTTAACTTTAACATCAGTCAACCGAGGTAAATGAATAGCAAAATAACTGTGACTATTAGCCATCTCGAACATATTGCTGGCAAGTGCCCTTGGATAAGGGAAATCCGGATTAACTTCAGATATAACATTGGCTACTTTTTCACAAAGCATTTTATAGTTTGAGAAAAAGCCTACAGTATTTTCTTTATCTACCTCTTTGGTATAATATGCCTTTGTTCCTTCTGCAATAATAACCCGATGCAGCACACTTTCATTAACGTAATCGATAGCCGGGTTTTCCTTATAGGCAAAAACAAGTGTACTTATTATTATCCTTAGCTTTTCTACCGGTGATTTAATGTTCATGGTATTAATATCAATAAGGTAGCTTACCCATTCCCAGTACCATGATACTAAGTAAAGAAGCAGCAGGTGCTTGTTTTCAAAGTACCTGTAAACTGATGCTTCAGTAGAATTCATTTTAGTTGCCAGCTTTTTAAATGTAAAAGCTTCAAAACCTATTTCATCAATTAATAAAATACTGTGCTTAATGATGTTCTGACCCAACGATGTTTCTTGTGGATCACGAAGGTACAGTTTATCGTTCAGGCTAATCTTAATTCCAATAGACATAATCGCTAAAATATTTACAACAAAAGTAAACTTTTTTTTGAACAAGTTCGGAGTTTTGATGTTATAGTAAGATAAATCTAAAAGATAGTATTGCTATTATGGCAAAAAGTAATAGATTTGCAACCGAATTTGTTGCTATGTTTAATTTTTAAAGACACTGTTGACCGGTAAGCAGTTGATTTGAATAAATAAAAGTTTGAAAGAATGAGTGTCACACAAAAAAAAGGATTACTAGGCAACTTAAAGCATGATATTCCTGCTTCAATAGTTGTGTTTTTAGTGGCGGTTCCCCTTTGTCTGGGAATTGCCTTAGCATCTGGAGCACCTTTATTTTCAGGTGTAATAGCAGGTATTATAGGTGGTATTGTAGTTGGTGCCTTTAGTGGTTCGCAACTTGGAGTAAGTGGACCCGCTGCTGGATTAGCGGTAATTGTGCTGTCAGCAATAAGCGAATTGGGTTCGTTTGAGGTATTTTTAACCGCTGTAGTTATCAGTGGTGTGTTACAGCTAATATTAGGTTATGCTAAAGCAGGGATTATTGGTTATTATTTTCCCTCATCAGTAATAAAAGGCATGCTGTCGGGTATTGGTATTATCATTATACTTAAACAAATTCCACACAGTTTAGGATATGATAAAGATTTTGAGGGAAGTATGGCTTTCGCTCAACCCGATGGACACAATACGCTTTCGGAATTGTATTATATGTTTGAAGCCATAAGCCCGGGAGCAGCTATTATAACCTTGTTATCAATGGTTATTTTAATACTGTGGGAACGCCCTTTTATGAAGAAGATTAAATTGTTTAATGTCGTTCAGGGGCCACTGGTTGTTGTTGCTTTGGGAATTATTTTAAACCTGGTATTTCAGTCTATGCCGTCATTCGCATTAAAAACCGATCAGGTAGTTGCTATTCCTGTAGCAAGTAGTATATCAGGCTTTTTTGGACAGTTTACAACTCCTGACTTTAGTCGGATATTTGATCCTTCGTTATGGTTAATTGCTGC
>JAKSBD010000054.1 GCA_022361295.1 Bacteroidales bacterium | reverse complement strand
CTTTTCCATGATTTACATTTTTTCAATTGTTTTCTGCAGGTCTAACAGGCGTTGATCTATATCAAGACCCTGCTCCTTGCACTTTTCAATGCTTAAAGCGATATTTTTCGACGCTTGCTCTTTATTGTTCATTTTCTGATACACTAAAGCTAAACCGGAATAAGCACTCATCGATTCATTATTGGCTTTAATGGCAAGCTCGAACCAGGCAATTGCTCTGTTATAGGCACCTTCTACATTGGCAAATAGAGGATCAGCTGCTATACGGTAAGCAGCTCTTATCAAGGTATTTTCATACTGTTTATCATCAGGTTGATAATTAGCAATAGCCGTTTCTTTAGCTTCAAACCATTTATCAAATTGATGATTGCTCAGGTAAAACTTATCGTATAATTGTTCCAGTCCCTGGTGATACATAGGTTCCGAAAATTCTGTCTTATACAACTCAATGGCTTCATCAAGCTTTTTAATATCTGAACCGGCTGCTGCCTTTTGCATGTTTTCATAATAGGTCATCATAATAAACCCATCAATAGTCTGTTGATTAGTTAAAGCAATAAATTGATACTTATTGGCTTTTACATATTTGAATTTCTCACCATCAACAGCATCGCCGACAGCTCGATATGCTTCAAAATTGGCTGCATCCAGCAGGTCTTTATTTGATAGAGCTTTCACATACTCAGCACCAACCTTTTGCACTTCCTCTTTCATATAAGCCTTGTTTAAGAGTCCTATATATGTGGTTACAATTTCTTTACTTCGATCGCCTTCATCATATTTCTTCTTCACATAATCCATTCGCTGCATGGGGTCGGTCGCTGACCTGGCATCAGCTATTAAACCTGCTGCATCACTGCCTCCAACACGTTTATAAAGTACATTTCCTTCGGCATCTAAAAACAATAAAGTTGGGAAGCCTTTTACCTCATAACGTTTTAGTAAAGCTGGGCCTTCGCCTTTTTCCATATCCATTTTCAGATTAATGAAATTGGCATTGAAATAATCACCTACTTCTTTTTGTGGGAATACATTTTTTGCTAAAGCTTTACACGGACCACACCATTCGGTGTAGCAATCCATAAATACCATTTTCCCTTCTTTGCCGGCTTTTGCCAAGGCCTCATCAAATGAGATGTGTTCAAATTGAATGCCTTGCGCAAAGGCACTTATACCAATTGTTAGTATAACAATCAGGCTAACTAAATTCTTCATATCAGCTTATATTTAATTCAATAATTCTTCCAGTTTTTTATCTAATGCATCACCCCGCAAGTGCTTAGCAATAATCTGTCCCTCACTATCAACAAGGTAATTGGCCGGCACACCTTGCACTCCATACATTTTAACAACCGGACTTTTATAGGCTTTTAAATCACCTACATTTACCCATGGAAGTTTTTCTTCATCACTGGCTTTTTGCCACGCTTTTAAGTTATTATCGAGTGTAAACGAGACTATTTCAAAGCCTTTGTCATGATAGTGTTTGTGTGCTTTTTTCATATGCGGTATTTCTGCACGACATGGGGCACACCATGAAGCCCAGAACTCAACCAGAACATATTTATTCTGAACCAAAATCTCTTTCAAATGAAATTCATTATCATTTAAATTCGTGGCAGTAAAATCCTTTACCTGGTCACCTACATTAATAACTATGCGATTTTTTTTAGCTTCCTCTGAAGCAAATAAATTATGGCGCATGATCTTTAATTCATTAACAGCACCCATCTCCGCTTCCAGGGCTTTTAAATCTTCTTTCCAGTTTTTATACTGATAACCTTTTGACATAGCCATTAAGCGAACCATTGGATCTTTACTGGTCTCAAACATTTGCTTGTAAACATTGTCTTTTGCAGATTTATAGGCCTGAAAGAGCTCACTGTATTTCTTTTGTGCCGCTTCATCCTGCTTATCTTTAGACAAAGCCGTAAATGCCTCAGCATAATCATCGAGCTTGTTTTTTGCACCTTTAACTTCAGGCATTTTTTCCACATCAGCGTAAAGAATTTTATTATAATGGCCACCTGTAACCTTTGCCTTTTTTGTTGTTCCATCAAAAGCTAATGTTATTTTTTGTGGCTCAAGAATCATCTCCTGCTTCCAGCCTTTGAAAATACCTTCTGAATCATATATGCCCAGGTACATCGACTGAGGTGCTTCAATCTTACCCTCAACACTAAATTGTCCATCTGTAATGGTTGCTTTCGCAACCATGCGAATCCTCTCTTCTGTTGTATCATTCAGCAAAAACTGGATATCATTACCATCAAATACTTCCCATCCTTCGCCAGTAATTTGATAGGTAAACGGTTTACTTTTTTGACATGCGACCAATACTATCAGGGCACAAGCCATCAATAAAGCTTTCTTCATACTTTATAATTTAATAATTGACAGAAACTCCAAAATAAATATAGAATATAAGGCACCCGCCGCCCTATTCTGCTGAATTACAGAATTAAACGGGCGACGAGTTTTTTTTGTGTTGTTTAGTAGGTATTTTGCTTAACCTTTCCATCGGTCAGATCAATAACCTCACGCGGCAATGGTCGCGCATACTTACGACTATCTGGCTGCAATGTATAGGTCATTGGTTGTGAAAAGTCAATGCTCCCATCTTTAATAGCATAGAAATCACGTGACAGAATAATCGGATCTACCAATCCTTCTGCATTCAGACGTTTTACATCTGACCAACGACAAGATGTAAAAGGCAACTCCAGTAAACGTTCGTTAGCCACCAACTCAACAGCTTCTTTTACGCTTGTTGGCAATGCTAATGGAGCATAATCTGCCATATTAAAACGATTCATACGAACCAT
>JAKSBD010000055.1 GCA_022361295.1 Bacteroidales bacterium | reverse complement strand
CCTCCTACCCCAAAGGTCCATTCCCAGTCGGTTACATTGCCTAACGATTCATCTGTAAACCGCACAACCATAGGTGCAGATCCTTCTTTCGCTTCGTTATCAGCTGTTCCTTCCGTTTCAAATGAGAAGGCTGCTTTAACAGCAATAGCCGTATATTCCAATTCCTCTTCAACAGGCGTTAATGTTGGACTAAACTTATCTCCTACAATTACTGAATAATCAGTATCCTCCAAAGGTGCATCAACCATTGGCGACACTCCTGTCTCACCCTCAATAGGCCCAACTGGTAAAGAACTCCACTTATAACCATAATCCACCTCAAAAGAAGGGGCATCTGAGCGATGATGATTATAATAGAATAACCTTTTATTCACATGGGCAGTAAGCCTTAGTTTATTACAGGCATTTTTATCAGGAGTAGTTTCAATGGAGTCAAGTTCCATTGATGGCACAAAATTCCAACAGTAATAGTTAGCCCTGTTTCCGTCTGAAGCTGTCACCTCAACCTGGTATCCGCTTTCCGAAATATTAGTCAATGATGACATTGTAGCACCACCAATTGGCTCAAACGAATTAGTGCCCGTCGAATATTGATACCACTGATAAGCTATCCCTGCCGGAGCGGTCAGTTCAGCATTCGTAATATTTTCGTAAAAGAAAATAGGATCATCCACAGCTCCACCTCCATATTTAGTAGTTTCAGTGTATAAAGCATTGGAGGTAATTTGTGCACTTGAATGCAAGGCAGTTATAATAAATAGAGTAAAAGCTACTAAACGAATCATCGGACTAAGTTTTGTCATCACAAATTATTGCACCGGCATATGCTCAGCTTTATCGCATGGCTCTTGCCCAATGCTTGTTAACAATTATTCTTTTCAAAGCTATAATAAATCTTCTAACGATAAAAAGGATAATATTATTACATTTCCAATTCGATGGTTTCAAATGAACTTCTATTTTTGCAATACAAAGTTTATCAATGTATCCCATTTTATTTTGAGGTGGGCCTTTGGTTGTTTTGAATACTTTTGCCATTTGGCAAGGCTTATTTCAATGTATTATTGGTAATTTAAATCAGGATATCGTGCAGGATTATTTAGAGGGATTAAATGAGGCTCAGCGCAATGCAGTTGTTGAAACTGAAGGGCCATCTTTGGTTATAGCTGGTGCAGGATCGGGAAAAACACGTGTATTAACCTTTCGTATTGCTCACCTTTTGAGTGAAGGTGTTAAACCTTACCGCGTTCTGGCGCTTACCTTCACCAATAAAGCTGCCAAAGAAATGAAAGAGCGTATAGGTTCAGTGGTTGGTCAACACATCGCCGGCAGCCTTTGGATGGGTACCTTTCACTCCATTTTTGCCCGGATTCTTCGTTACGAATCCAAGCACCTGGGTTATCCTTCTTCCTTTACTATCTACGATACACAGGATTCAAAAAACCTTGTTAAAAGTATCGTTAAAAAAATGAAACTCAACGAAAAAGCCTACAAACCGGGTAGTGTTCTTTCGCGCATTTCAGCTGCAAAAAATGATTTGGTAACACCTGTCGTTTATGCGCGTGATGTCAACAGAACAGCCAACGATAAGGCTTCGCAGATGCCAATGATTTATGAGATCTATGCCAGATACATGAAAGAATGTTATAAGTCGGGCGTCATGGATTTTGACGATCTTTTGTTGAATACCAACATCTTGTTTCGCGACTTTCCCGATGTTTTAAAGAAATATCAGGATCAGTTTGATTACATTATGGTGGATGAGTACCAGGATACTAACTACTCACAATACCTGATTATTAAAAAACTGGCAGAAAAGCACAAAAATATTTGTGTAGTAGGTGATGATGCGCAGAGTATTTACAGTTTCAGGGGTGCCAAAATAGAGAACATCCTTAATTTCAGAAACGATTACCCGGGCTACAAACTATTTAAGCTTGAGCAAAACTATCGCTCCTCACAAAATATCGTTAATGCGGCCAACAGTATCATTGAAAAGAATAAGGGCCAGATTCAAAAGAATGTTTTCTCTGCCAATGATGTTGGTCATCCGGTAAGGGTGTTAAAAGCATACTCTGACGTTGAAGAAGGCTTCCTAATAACCAATGATATTTTTGAGAAGCGCATGAAAGATCATTTGGAATATAAAGATTTTGCCATCTTATATAGAACCAATGCGCAATCGAGGGTATTTGAGGAGGCTTTGCGAAAAAAGAATTTACCTTACAAAATTTACGGCGGGTTGTCGTTCTATCAGCGTAAAGAGATTAAAGATCTTTTGGCCTATTTCCGTTTAACAATTAATCCATCTGACCAGGAAGCCTTAAAACGCGTTATTAACTATCCGGCCCGTGGCATAGGTAAAACCACCATGGATAAAATAACGGCTGCTGCTGACTCAAGTGATCAAAGCCTTTGGAATATTTTAATTAATCCCAACATAGCGCAGATTGGCATCAATGCAGGAACACAAAAGAAACTGGCCAATTTTGTAGCACTTATTGCGCAATTTAAGGCACAGCTCGAAAACTTGTCTGCATATGAATTGGCAGCCGAAATAGCATCTGCAAGTGGTATTATGAAAGACCTGCACAACGATAAGTCTATCGAAGGCCAGGGGCGAATTGATAACATTGATGAACTATTGAATGGTATTAAGGAGTTTACCGAAACCAGGCAGGAGGAAGGCGAACCGGCCAACCTCGTCAATTTCCTGGAAGATGTTGCTCTGCTAACCGATCAGGATAATGAAAAAGCCGATGATATTAATAAGGTAACCTTAATGACCATACACTCAGCAAAGGGTCTGGAATTTAAAAATGTTTATATCGTTGGTGTAGAAGAAGGATTGTTCCCGGCCACCCAATCAACCGACAGTGAGAAAAACCTGGAGGAGGAGCGTCGTCTTTTTTATGTTGCAGTAACCAGGGCTGAAAACAATGCTACCATCTCTTTTGCACGGTCGCGATACAAATATGGCGAGTTAACTTTTAGTAAACCCAGTCGCTTTATTGGTGATATTGACCAGTCGTTTCTTGATATTAATCCTGAAGATTTTGTTGGCAATGAACGACCACAGCCTGCATTTCGAAAAACAGGTATTAACCAACCAACTTCGGGGCTTAAACCCCGCATCCGTATGAATTATACTTCGGAAGCAGGCCAGGCAAAGCCTAAAATTAACTTTAAAGCTTCAAACTCTAACGAACTACAGGCTGGCATGCGTGTGGAACATGAACGATTTGGTCAGGGTGAGGTGCTTAATATTGAAGGAGTTGCTCCTAATATTAAAGCAACTGTTAAGTTCGTTAATGCCGGACAAAAACAATTATTACTCAAATTTGCCAAACTAAAAATTTTGAGTTAGTTTTGTGGCATACAGTTACTGGGCTAATAAACAACATAGTAACACTACTCCGAAAGGAATTATTAAAGAAAATTCCGTAGAACATACCACCGTTTGAAGGATAAAAAAGTAAGATTTTAATACCAATTGATGGATTACAATTCTAATCGAAAAAATTTGATTCTGCCTGAATATGGCCGTCATATTCAAAAGATGGTTGACCATGCCGTTACCATTGAGGATCGGGAAGAAAGAACAAAGTGTGCTAAGACTATTATTGGCATCATGGGAAATATGTTTCCCCACTTACGCGATGTAAATGATTTTAAGCACAAGTTATGGGACCACTTGGCTATCATGTCTGATTTCCAATTGGACATTGATTACCCATATGAGTTGTTGGCTAAAGAAACATTGACCAAGCGACCGGATAAAATCCCATACCGCAACAGCAAAATAAGCTACATGCATTATGGTGAGCTTGTTGAGAAAATGATTGAGCAGGCTATCCTACTGGAAGATGAGACTGAGCGCAAGCATCTGATTGTGATGATCGCCAATCACATGAAAAAGTCTTTATTCATCTGGAATAAGGACTCAGTTACAGACGAACGTATTTTTGATGATTTAAAAAAGTTATCGAAAGGTAAACTCATAGCAGAAGAAGGAACAAAATTGACTGAGTTTAAAGAGCAACACCAAAATCGTAATGCTCGCAAAAAACGTCCGCAAAACAAGTCGAAGAAGAAGTAACAATAATTTGCCCTAAACTTTTCGAAATGAATTGCTTTGAAATAGAAGGTGGACACCGCCTTAAAGGAGAAATTACACCCCAGGGTGCTAAAAACGAAGCTTTACAGGTAATATGTGCAGTATTACTGACTTCTGAAAAAGTCACTATTAATAATATACCCGACATTGTTGATGTTAACAACCTTATAGATTTATTAGGTGAAATGGGTGTTATTATTAACCGCATCGACCGAAATACTTGTGAGTTTACTGCAGCCAACGTAAACCTGGAATTTCTCCAATCTAAAGAATTCAAGAAAAGAGCATCATCGTTGCGAGGTTCAATAATGATAATGGGGCCTTTGTTAGCTCGCTACGGAAAAGCCTACTTCCCAAAACCGGGAGGAGATAAGATAGGGCGTCGCCGTTTAGATACTCACTTTATAGGATTTGAAAAGCTTGGTGCCCGGTTCAACTTCGATGCCGAAGACATATTTTATACAGTTGAAGCATCAAAAATGAAAGGTTGTTACATGCTGCTTGATGAAGCATCAGTAACCGGAACAGCTAATATACTTATGGCTGCAGCACTCACCCCGGGAACCACCACCATATATAATGCAGCCTGCGAGCCTTATTTGCAGCAACTATCAAAAATGCTGATCGCAATGGGTGCTAAAATTACAGGGGTTGGCTCCAACCTTTTAACCATTGAAGGTGTAAAAGAATTGGGGGCCTGTAATCACACAATTCTGCCTGATATGATTGAAGTAGGTAGCTTCATTGGCATGGCAGCGATGACCAGCTCCGAAATAACTATCAAAAATGTTGGTATTGAACATTTAGGAATCATTCCTATGATGTTTCAACGTATGGGGATTAACCTTCAGGTTATTGGTGATGATATTTATATCCCTTCGCAGGAAACATATGAAATTGATACATTTATCGATGGTTCAATAATGACCATTGCTGATGCACCATGGCCGGGATTAACACCCGATTTATTAAGCGTATTTCTCGTTGTTGCAACTCAGGCCAAAGGAAGTGTTCTGATTCATCAAAAAATGTTTGAAAGCCGCTTATTCTTTGTGGATAAACTAATTGATATGGGAGCACGTATCATTCTATGTGATCCACACCGAGCAACAGTAATTGGTTTAAACAAGGAAAACGCCTTAAGAGGAGCTAATTTGACTTCGCCTGATATACGTGCAGGAGTTGCTTTGCTTATTGCTGCGTTATCTGCTCAGGGAAAAAGTACAATTCAGAATATTGAGCAAATTGATCGTGGATATCAGAATATCGATATCAGGCTTCAAAACCTGGGTGCGCATATTAAAAGAATTTAAAATCCATTAACTTTTTTTATGTAACCATTGGGCTGATTATTAGCCTATTTAGAATTATTCTATACACAAAATCCATTCTTTGTTTGTTATATCACTTTGATTATGTGAGTGTTACACATTACACTTGTCTAATATAAAAATAGATTCCATAAATACAAGTGAGCAAAAATTGGCCATTGCAGTGGTACGATTTAACTTTGCACACTGAAATCACACACTTCATCACATAAAACTGCATGTTCATCTAAAAAGAAAAAAAACCTCGTTTATTTTTCTGAAACTTTACACGAAATAAATTCAATAAATGTATCATGAAGCAGCTAAAATTAATATTAGCTACTATAACTGTGAGTTTGTTCTTTTTGTCATTTATTAATGACAATCAGGATGCCATAGTTGGTTTGGAAGCCGGCAATAAGGCCCCGGTATTTCAGACCGAGCTTATCGATGGTACGCCGTTTAACCTGGAGGATCTGCAAGGAAAAATGGTCCTTCTAAATTTCTGGGCGTCATACGATGCGCAGTCACGCATGAATAATTATTACCTTAACGACTTGCTTGAGACATATCAAACTCAGGCTTTCCATAAAGGAGAAGAGTTTGTGGTAGTAAGTATTTCGCTTGACCGCTTTAAAGCTCCACTTAAACTTGCGATAGAGCAAGACGAAACCATGGAATTTATGCACATTTGCGATTTCATGGGCGCTAACAGTAGCATTAGCAAGATGTACAACATCGAAGAGCCGGTTAATATTCTTATTGACGGTGAAGGACGTATAGTTAATAAAGACGTCGAGTATTCAACGATTGAAAAATCGCTAGCCTTCCTTTCAGCGATTTAATCACCCAACAATTTTTTATGAAACAATTAAGTAAATACCCTTTTAGGGTGCTTATGGTATGTATGCTGTTGTTTTCACTAACAGCATTGGGACAAAAGAAAGGCACCAATATTGGCGATATAGCACCTAACCTAAAACTTCGTAATCCTGATGGAAAAGCGATTGAATTAGAGTCATTACGCGGTCAATTGGTACTAATCGATTTCTGGGCCAGTTGGTGCGGCCCCTGTCGACAGGAAAATCCCTATGTTGTAAGTACCTACAATACTTTTAAAGACAAGGATTTTGAAGGTGGCAAAGGGTTTACTGTGTACAGTGTTTCACTTGACAAAAAACAGGCTGCATGGAAAAAGGCGATCAAAGATGATAATTTAAGCTGGCCCTATCATGTAAGTGATTTGGCAGGTTGGAACAGCAGAGCTGCCGCTATGTATGGAGTTAATGGTATTCCTATGAATTTCTTAAT
>JAKSBD010000056.1 GCA_022361295.1 Bacteroidales bacterium | reverse complement strand
TAGTCAAAACATCCATATTTTCTATAGGTTTTTATTGGCTTTTACTCCCCATATTTAAGAGTAATTACCCAAATGTGTTTTATGATTTATCTTTTTATCTCTAAACAGCTATCAGAAGTCTATCCAAAAGTCTTTGAAAAATATCCGGTTAATGCTGAAACCATAGGATTGATTGATAACATGATTGAATATACAAATATGTATCTTGAATTCTTAGAAGATTATCAGGATGGAATCTACACCTATAAAAGACGAAAGGCAAACAGAGCTTTTAAAGACATCTACGCTAAAGGGACTCAATTACTCCCAGCTAAAGTTAATCAGCATTACCAGCAATACCATATAATGTGCAACGCAGCTGCCTTGGGAACCATTTCGAAAGCCCATATTGATAAGTATCTGGCTGACAATGATGATTTGAAAGATTCTTATGGGAATCAATTGATTGAAGAGGTACTTCTGCCTCGTGTTGAAGAGTATGAACGGCTTGAGTTGGTTGAAATGCCTTCTGAATGTCGATTTTTAGATGGGGACTCGATAGATTCATTCAGTGAATTATCACAATTATTAAAAGGCAAGCCACTATTAATAGATTGTTGGGGAACATGGTGTATACCTTGCAGAGCTCAGTTTAATCATTTAGAACCTTTAAAACAATTACTTAAAGAAAAGGAGATGGCGATGGTTTATATCGCTTATGAATATGGTGATAATAAGCAGTTGTGGAAAAGTATTATTAAAGCAAAAGAATTAAGAGGTTATCATTTTATTGCCAATGAAAAACTAAAGGCAGAACTAATAAAAGTTGCCAATGATGATTTGAGTTTTCCAACCTTTATGATTGTCAATGAAAATGGTGTGATTATAGAAAACAAGGCAGCGCTTGCTAGTGACGGAGACAAGTTGCTCAAGCAAATTGAACAATTAATTCAATAGAAAACAATTGTGTTGTAACTAAAAGAATTGTATACAATTATTGCACTACGTCGATGCTCCGCTACCGCGCGAAGGGATTCGCGCGGCAGCAGGGGAGAAAGACACTAAATGAAACAGGTATAAGAGACATACATAAGCTCACAAATGAATCTTTAAACCATTCATAATTAACCAACAAGGGAGATGAACCAATGTCCATCTCCCCAAATCAATCCAATCAAATTAAAATAAGTATTGTTTTTCGTTGTTACACTCTAATACTTTAATGCGTTAACCAATTTTCAGGCACTGGTATTTTTTTACCATCTGGCAGTTCAACCATCAGAGATACGCCTTTACCACCTGACCCCTGGAAATATATTACCTGCAAGGGATGAGCTCCTGCGGTAAGAGCTGCTTTACCCGTTTTGGTTCGCATACCATGATTACCATCATTGTCTACAATCAACTTCTCGTTCAGAAATAGCTGCGATCCATCATCTGATTTTAAGTAAAAGGTGTATAAGCCCTTTTGAGGAACAGTTATATAGCCATTCAAAACTAATCCAAAATATTTTTTTGGTGCACCATCAGGTAGTTCTACTTTCGCTGTATTAACGATCTTACCTTTCTGTTCAATGACCTTAATACATTCTTTAAATTTGCCATCGACTAATTCGCCTTTTAAGCCCTCATTTATGCCTGGTGTTGAAGAACCTTCCATAAAGGTCAGTTTCTCAACTTTTACCTCCAACTCCTTACTCTTGTCTCCTTCCTTATTAATGGCAACAGCTCTGATCGTGGTTGTTTTATCAACTGTTAATGCCCCACTATAAATAGGTGAGTTGGAATTCGGCTCGCTGCCATCAGTTGTATAATAGATACTGGCACCAATGGCATTGTTTCTCAGCTCAATACTCCCTTTATCCAGAAACTGCACTTTTTCGGGATGCGCGGCAGGCATTTGTATTTTATTAAAATAGTTAAGGCCTATCAGGTCAAAACGCTCAAAATGATGAGCTAAACGGATAGCAAAATCATCCCAGTTTTTATTCTCCAGCTCCGTCCACCCTACTTCGGCCAATGCGCACGCTCTTGGATAAGCCATGTACTCAAGATGGGATGTGGTAGGTATATACTCGGACCATAGATTTCCCTGCACACCCAAGACGAATTTGGCTTCATCACCATTCAGCTCGTCAGGTATAGGATTGTAATTATAGCAATCTAAGGTAGTGGTATATCCACCAATTGCCAATGGCTCCTCCTCTGGTGTATTCTGATACATATCAAGATAACATGAGTGACCGGGTGTCATTACCACATTATGGTGTTGTTTGGCAGCCTCAATTCCACCTTTTTCACCACGCCATGACATTACAGTGGCATTGGGTGCCAGACCGCCTTCCAAAATTTCATCCCAGCCAATGATACTACGACCTTTGGAGGCCAGGTACTTTTCCATACGTGTAATAAAATAACTCTGTAACTCATGCTCATCTTTCAAGCCTTCCTGTTTGATCCGCTTCTGGCATTTGGGGCATTTTTCCCAGGCTCCCTTAGGGCACTCATCTCCTCCAATGTGAATGTATTTTGATGGAAATAACTCAATGACCTCATCCATTACATTCTCAAGAAATGTAAAGACCTCTTCGTTACCTGCACAGTACACATCATCAAAAATTCCCCATTTGGTAGCCACTTCATAAGGCCCGCCTGTACATCCTAAATGTGGATAGGCGGCCAGTGCTCCTAAAGAATGGCCAGGCAGTTCAATCTCCGGAATAATTGTTACAAAACGCTCTTGTGCATACTTCACAATCTCCTTCACCTCTTCCTGGGTATAATAACCACCGTATTCTTTACCGTCATAGCCCTTGTTATCTCCCAAATGACCTAACAGTGTTTCCTTTCTAATGCTTCCGATCTCCGTCAATAGCGGATATTTTTTAATTTCAATACGCCAACCCTGATCTTCTGTCAGGTGCCAGTGAAAAACATTCATCTTATGCATGGCCAGTAAGTCGATGAACTTCTTTATAAATGATACCGGATAAAAGTGACGACATACGTCTAAATGTAGCCCTCGGTATGAAAAACGTGGCTCATCATTAATAAATCCAACAGGAATGTTCCAGTCATTATTCACTTTGGTCTGACTTTCTAACTGAGTTGGTAATAGCTGGCGAAGTGATTGCATGCCATAGTACAATCCAATGCTTGAATTACTTGTTACGTGAATAAAATCAGGTCTGATATCACATGAATAAGCGCCGCTTATTTCTGAATGGTAATTTTCATCCAGGCTAAGCTTGATATAATTTGTTTTGGCATCGCCTATTACCTGACAGTCATATCCTGTGCTTCTACCGATCCATCTGTTCCAATCGGCCACTATATAGCTGATCTCCTCGTTAGCCTTATCTACCACAAATACCGTTTTATCATTCAGCGTAAATTCGCCAACGCCCGGAACTATCGTATTTGGTTTTGGTATAATTGTAAATTGCTCAATTGTATTTGCTTGCTGCTGACAGGCCGTAAAACCAATCATTCCAACCATAGCAAACAACAATGGCTTCATCATTTTTTCAAACATGTTTCTCTTATTTAAAAGCAATTATTTATCAATTAAAAACATCAGGTTTTTACCGATATCACTATTGTCAAAAGAGCCGATAAAAAGTTCAGCTCCAGCACCAATTGCACTAACAGGTACATCATTGGCACTATGAGCAAACGTTGTCCAGTCAATACCAGCTTTTTCGGCAATAATATGACAGGTTGTAACGGTTATTGGATCTCGATACCCATAAAGTGCGCGGTAATGATCATCATGCGACTCTTGTTTTACCTCAGAAAACATACTTGATATAAAAGCATCTTTTAGCCTTTTTAAATCATAATCGGTAAAAGCCAGATTTTTTCTTGCATTGCCAGATTTCATATCTCCTCCTAAGTCTAAGCCTAAGCCTAAACATAAAC
>JAKSBD010000704.1 GCA_022361295.1 Bacteroidales bacterium | reverse complement strand
CCATGAATATTGGAGAAGAAATCCCCAAAGATTGTTACTGTATCCGGGTGTTGTCCCTCTGTGTGACTAATGCTTTGAATTATAGGCGAATGAATCTCAAAAGTTTTGCTGTTGTCAGATTGTTTATCGTAAAGGTTAACTTTAATTTGGCTTTTCTTTGCATTCAACTCATTGGGTACAATGGCATAAATTGTATCCATATTACCCCATGTTTCAGTAGCTTCAAATTCATTAAACCATACTGTATTATTCTTACCTGAATGATCGAAGTTGTTACCTGTTATCATTATGGTGTCTCCCCAAAATGCTAAAGGCGGATCTACCTTATCGATCAATGGAGGTTCAGAGCCGTTGGAAAAAAAATTAACCTCATTGCCATAAATAAAGTACTTTTCTGTTTTTACAAAACTTCTTACATAGTAGGTTGTATCTGGCCTAAGGGCATCTTCCAGCTCTACCTTAAAATGACTTCGGTTTATATTGTCTACGTTTAACACGAAATCCTGAAGATCTGGATTATCATGCAATGCATAGGTAAAACCTTGTTCAAGTATTGCTTCATCATTCTCCAATAATATTGACGCAGAAAATACTACCCCGGCTTTTGTTGAACCATCTATCTTAACTTCATTGGTGGAGATCACAGCAAAGTCAGTTTCTTTTGATTCTTTTTGGCAGCCAATTGAAAACAATAGTGCTACAAAAAAAATGCAGTGAAGACAATTTGAAATTTTGTACATCTTTCTATTAATTAGATATTTTAATGAAAGTTTTTTCCTAATTTTAATCAATTATGGGTTAGGCATATACTCCCAAAAGTCTTTCAGTGAATGACTAAAGTTGTGTCCACCACCAATATATGCCGCGCCGTTAATGGTGAAGCAAACGCTATTGTGTCTTCCATCTGTATTACCTGTTACAGACCACCTGTTTGTGGTAATATTATATTTGCAGAAGTAGGGGTAATAGGCATCAGGCAACAGGTATGCATCATTATCAATAACAAAAACACTTCTGTTACGATAGAAAAGATTATCAATCTGATCAGCCAGTCTGTTAAAACTTCCTGTAGTGGCACTGTACTCCCATAACTCATCTGCCCCGGTAGTTCCATTAGAGGTTAAAATATAACCTTTATTTCCATGAGAAAAACTTATGTCAGCATATCCACGCCATACATCATCCGGAACAAAGTCATCAAGCTGTTCCCAACTATCAGTATCGACACTATACTTCCAGAAGTTATTCTCTTTGACCCTTGTGCAAACAACATAGCCTATTTCATTTATCACAAAAGAAGTCATTCCTTCATTAATTCTCGGGAAATCAGCAACCTGCTCCCAGGTATTATTAAGGATATCATATTTCCAAAAATCCTGAGTGTCATTAAATCCTCCTATATAGGCATAATCACCTATTACAAAGGCAGTCATTTGCGATCTGTAAGGACCGGGGAAGGTTCCGGTTTCCTGCCATTTATTAACGGATGGATCATATCGATATGTTACTATTGTATTATTGGAACTAAATGCGCAATATCCATATTGTTGATGGCTAAAATTGTATACTGCAGATGTAGAATAGCCATAATCAGGGATATTTCCTTTATTCAGCCAATTATCCATAATGCGTATTTGTGAACTCAACTCATGTTCCTGTTCAGCTGTTTGAATTCGCACTGTTACATCGCGACTATCATACACACCATCTGGTATGATAACTTCAAGTTTGTTATTTGTGGCATTTACTGGTGTGGCATGTTCTTCGTTAAAAAAAACCTTGTTGTTCGTATTAATACTATTAAAATTCTGGCCTTCAAGGTAAATTGTTTGTCCAATTTTCACTTCTGTGTCAGACACGTTTTCAAGTAATGGAGGATCAACAATAAATAGATCTTGTGCATACTCTTTAATGGCATTAACAGAAACACATAACTGCAGTTCCTTTTGATTAGCTGCAGGGGGAATTTGTACTATAATCTTCTGGTCAGAGGCTTCAATAATATCAGATACCTGTTCGTTAAAAGTGACCCTCAAAGTTTCATTAGCTATAAAATCAGATCCAATAATGGTTACTTCATCTCCAAATGATCCGCTTTGGGGGCTAAAACTATTAATAACCGGTTTTCGATAGGTAAAATAATCAGTTGAGCTTACCTCATGATCATGTGTTTTAATAATTATTTTTACTTGTTCTTCATTTTCTTTAGATGGGACAATGACTTTTAGCAAGGAGTCTGAGTCAAGCGTTACTTTTCCCGGTAACTCTCCAAAAAATACGTTATTATTCTTTGAGTTAAACCTTTTACCCTTAACGCTTATCGTATCTCCCCAATTTGCAATGCCTGGTTCGAAAGCGTTAATTTCAGGAGGCAGACTTCCGTTGCTCATGAACCGAACTGTTGTTCCATAAATTGTAAATTCATCAGTTTTAGCAAAGGACTTAACAAAATACATCTTGTCTTTTATCAGAGGACCTTCTGATCTGTAACTATATGTTCCGGTGCCTCTCTTTTCATTAAAACGTACTATTTCAGACTCATTATAAAATAGGTTGGGAACAGTATCCCATAAAAAACCATATTCTATAATGGGATTGGTACCCATTGATAATATATCTGCATAAAAAGTGGCCCCTTCAGGTGTTATATTCGATACCTCAAGTGTTTTTATTCGTGGGTATTCCTGCGATTCT
>JAKSBD010000683.1 GCA_022361295.1 Bacteroidales bacterium | reverse complement strand
GTTGTGCCATTATCAATTTCCTGAAGGTTATTATACAACTTGGTGATTTTATTAATATTGTAAGATGCATTGGCATTCAGGTTAAACTTGAAATGGTTTAATGTGATCAGGTCAGCATTGATTTCCATCTCCACACCTGAGTTTTGCATCTCTCCTATGTTTTCCATACGCCCTGATACACCTGAAGTCAGGGAGTAGGGGATAAAGAACAGCATATCGGTTGTTTGTTCCCGATAAAGGTCCACTTTAGCCCTGTATTTGCGCAAAAAGGCCATTTCCAGTGCCACATTGGCTTTCATTACTTTCTCCCAGGTCAGATCCGGGTTTTCGTATTGAACAAAGACACTGGCACTGTTATTCATATAAGTACCATAGCTCCAGAGATCCTGGTGCTGGTAATTGCCGATATTGTAATTACCGGTTTCACCTATACTGGCGCGAATCTTAAGCTGATCGATCCAGTTGATGCTTTTCACAAAGTTTTCTTCCTGGATGTTCCACCCAATACCGGCCGACCAAAAGGTTCCCCAACGGTTATTGACACCAAATCGTGATGAACCATCACGGCGAATGGACATATCAACCAAATATTTATAGTTGTAGTTGTAGGCCAGATTGGCAAAGAAAGAAGCTACATTGTAATCCTGATTATTACCTCCCCAGCTGTCGATCTCCGAAGTCACATCCAATACTTTTAGTTTATTATTTGGGATGTTATTGGCCTGCACATTAAAGGTCTGGTAGTTGTTTGTAATCAATTCCTGACCCGCCAGGACATTAAAGTCGTGTACCTCATTAATTTTGAAGTTATAGCGCAAGGTATTGGTTGGCGTTAAGCGGAAGTTACGCGTGAATGAACGATATACCTGTCCATTGGGACCTGCACCCCAGTCAGAATCCGGATTCAGGTAGCGGTTATAGGTATAATCGTAGAAGTCAACACCCACATTGGTTTTGAATACCAGTCTTGGCAGAATTTCATATTCAGCAAATAAACCACCAACAATTTTTAAACGGTCGTTCTTATTGTCGTTCAGCATCAGCTGCTCAATAGGATTGGCCCATGGCAAACCCTCATTATTATAGCTGCCATCTTCATTATAGGCACGCAGGTATGGGTTTAACAAACGTGCAGAGAAAATAGGATTGTAAACATTTGTACCCGACTCAATGGTGTGGTTAAAGCGTTCATAACCCAGGGTGAAGTTCAGGCCCATGGCGGCTTTTTCACTCAGCTTGTTATCCAGGTTCACGCGCATGGTGTAACGCTCAAAATCGCTGCGATACTGAATACCTTCCTGGTTAAAATATCCACCTGATAAATAATAGCGTGTGCGTTCATTTCCGCCCTGAACCGATAACTCATGACTTTGTGTAATGGCATCGCGTAATACCACATCCAGCCAATCGGTGTTAATTTTCATCAACTCTAAGCGTTCTTCAGGAGTATATTCTTTAATGCCAAGGTCTTCTTCATACTGAATTTTCTGTTCTGTACTCATCATAGAGAAGTTATCATTGGCAATTTTATTGATACCATACTGACCGCGATACTGCAGCTTAGCACGATCCATTTCTTTTCCACGTTTGGTTGTAATCACAATAACACCATTGGATGCACGCGAACCATACAGAGAAGTGGCTGTCGCATCTTTCAGGATGGAAATGTTTTCAATGTCATTTTGATTCAGGGCGCTAAACTGCCCCGCAGTAATGGGAATACCATCCATAATGTAAAGGGGATCATTACCAGAACTTAAGGAGCTGATACCACGAATGCGAACGGTGGCTGCCGATCCAGGCGCACCTGATGAACCAACGCTGACTACACCTGGAGCCTGTCCCTGCAATACCTGATCAAAACTGGCTACCGGCACCTGTTCAATTTTTTTTGCATCCACCACCTCTACAGAACCGGTGTATGTACCTTTCTTTTTAATACCGTAGCCTGTCACCACCACCTCGTCAAGGTCGGTGGCCTCTTCCACCAGAATCACATTAATGGTTGACTGGCCGTTTAAAAGTATTTCCTGTGTTTCGTAGCCGATAAAGGAGAATTGAATACTGGTAGCATCGGCAGGAACAGACAGGTTATAAGAACCATCAACCATGGTAATGGTACCTATTGTCGTTCCTTTTACCATAACAGTAACGCCGGGTATAGGTTCTCCGGTCATTTTTTCAGTGACCGTGCCTTTAATTGTCTTATCTTGAGCAACTAAGTTAAAAGTTGCCAGCAGAAATAAGAGCATACAAAGTCCTATAGTCTTTTGCATAAAGATTATTTTTAATTACGAATTGATAAGTATTAGCAGCCTCGTATTAATTTCATTTGGAGGCTGTATTTTTAAGATGTAAACTTCTCCCTCTTACTCGATAGTAACGGGAATTTCATAGCTGGTATAATTTAGTTCTGTATCTACCACCAGAAGTGTAAATATGTAGTCGCCTGATTTGATATCGAATGGAATATATGGTTCGAATAACCATTGGTTTTCGATTTGATCGCTCATTTGCAAGTTTAGAGCAATGGTTTGTTCTGGTGTCCATGGATCGTCCCAGCCTTTTAATGATTGGGCCTCCTTTAAATATACTGTACATTCCTTTAGCCCGATTTTTGACTCAAAACTCGCCGTTAGCATCATACTGTTGCCCCGCTGGTAAAGTTGTGTTTCAACTGGTGATTCGATAATAGCAGTCGGCAGATCCGTTACGGCATCATCATCATCGGAACAACTGATTCCGATTATGGCTAACCAAAATGCAACTGCATAAAAAGTTATTTTGCGTGTCATAAATTAAATGTGTTATAGTTGTTCATTTTTACGGATGGGGGATAAGCTCTAATCTATTCGTAATTTTAAAAACAGCTGCGCTCCGTTGAACGCAGCCGCCTTTCCTACTTAACTTTATAAACCCCCTGTCTATTTTTTAGTTATTTTTGTGGTAGTCTGATTGCCATCCACATCCGTTAAAGCCATTATATAAATACCTGATGATAGCGATGAAACATCTACATTGTTGATTTGTGAACCACTAATTTGCTTAACTCTTGTACCGGTTAATGCATATATGGCTACAGACACTATAGATGATTCACTCTGAATTTGCATTACATCACTAACAGGATTAGGAAATAGCTGAAGATCAGTGATAGCATTATCGCCAATAGCCGTAGCTGCATCTTCTTCCATTAATAGCTCTTTAGTGTTATCTGGTGCAGCTGATATCCATTGCTGACTTAAGCTGATATCGACATAACCTGGTGCCGTTAACGAGTAATCGTAATAGGTGCCTCCCTCAATATCCATAAAGACAATTTGACCATTGGCATCAGAAGTACCGTTATAGGTGAAAATACCGTTACTTAGTGTTAGATCAGCGCCGACAATGATGTTTGATGTATTCTGATCTTTAATAGTATATTGGATATTAGCTGTCGGGAAATCACTTGCGCTAAAAGTGTGTTTCCAGATGTTGGTGCTTGTACCGGTATATTCAAGCTGGTACAAATCATTATCAACTGCTATTAATTCAATTGATGTAGGGTTATCAAGCGCAAAGTTTAATCCATCACCATAATTGAACTCGATGATATTTAACTCAACGCCGTTACTGATACGTGTAAAACAACTACCGTTATTACTTATATATGAATAGGCAAGACATCCATCACCAATAGCCACCATACCGGCAAGCGTATCAAAGCTGCTTAACTTGATTGGAGTTGGGGTGTCCTGACTCAGATCCAGCGAATACATGGTAGATGTACCTCCTGTTGGTGTTGCAACAAAGTAAAGGATACTACCACTTACTACTATATTCGATACATTATCTGTCTCGTCTTCAGGATTGACATTAATAAACTGAATATCGGTAGGGCTATCAATGATTGCCACCTTACTAACAGAGTTATTGAATTGATCCTTTATTGCAATAACACGATCGCCGTACTGCACCGGCTGTGCAATCTTAAAAGAAATAGGGCTGCCATTATTCACAGCGGCATAAGTACCATCAGAAGCTATTGCCACCATTGAACCTGGCTCAACTCCACCACCGGCATCGCTTTGTACATAAATGTAATTGGAGGTCGATATCATATTCACCCATGAATAAGACTCATTTTCACTCTGCGCCAACAGGCTGATATCTGATCCGGATGCGTTATAGTTAACTGCAAATACTGTAGAGTAGGTACCCATGGTTGACTCCATACCTGCCATCAGGTGAAGTTTGCCATTAAAAACGCAAGTCTCAAGTGTGCCGTTATTGGTTTGGTTGGTCATTTTAACCTTTTTGCCAAAACCTACGTTATGAGTCACTTCAATGGTTCCCAGGTCAGTACCGTCAGATTCATATACGATGGCATCGTAACCTCGTGGAGGCATGGCATCAGTTGTACGTCCCAGGTAATAGTAACGCATACCGGTAGCACCGCCATAGTCATGACGAACAACATTGGTGCGGGCTTCGGTACCATAAGAGGCATGCCCGCCTTCCCAAAAAATGGATGCACTTCCATTATTTAGTAAACGCATGTCTAAGCCCTCAGAACCGGCTGTATTGTTACCATAGTAAAATGCCATTTCTGAACCTTGCCAGCTATTTAACCTGGAGGCAGATAAAGCTTCCAGTGATTCGGCAGTTGTCCAGGTTTCACCATCGTTTGAGTATACGATAATATCATTGGTTCCATCGTTTCCGATAAAAATAACGCCATTACCATATGGCTGAATTTCTGTTACAGAACCTGAAAAGGTGTGTTTTACAAATGTATTAGGCGTAGGATCAACTCCCCATTTTAATTTACCCTGGCCAATTCCATTGAAGCAAATCAGGGTCAGTACTGAGAATAGTAGTGTAAATCTTTTCATGCTAATATCTTTTTGGTTTATAAAAGTGTAGACTTTGTTTGAAGATGACCTCTGGCTCCGTTGAGCCAGAGGTGTTATCATCCTCATTGGTTTTGCGATTTTATTTTTGCGTTCGTTTCAGGCTGTTCCCGGCAAGAAATTGCCCTTATCGCTTATTGAATTTTTGTGTTATGCTTGTGCTATCATTCTTAAGTTCGATAAAGTAGAGCCCTGGTGATAAGTCAGCAATGCTGATGGATAACTTCTTACCTGCGAATGCCTGATCAATTGTTTTAATCACTCGCCCATCTGTATTGCTTATTCTTACAAGGGTTTTTTCATTCAGGTCCTGAAGCAGTTCGATATGAACCATATCACTAGCCGGATTTGGATAAAGCAGCAGTTGGTCTGCTTCGTTATCATCAATACCTACACGGTGCTCAACAAATACGTTAAAGCTCGTTTCAAGTGCGTCACCATAATGATCTGTGGCTTTTACATTCACTGTTCCGGAACCAATGCTTAAAGGTTTCATAATGATTCCCGTACCTGTAATAAACGCTTCCATTACTGTTTCATTCAGCCATTCAAATTCAAAGCTCAACGGATGCCCGTCAGGGTCGATAATGTAATCGTTCATATTCAGCTCAAGTCCTTGCTTCTCTTCCAAAGGCAGGTATTGGTTACCTATTAAATTAACTTCCACCGGTTTGCGATTTACATTAGCAACAGCAACATCCATAATGAATTCGCTTGTGTTACCATAGGTATCAACTCCCTCTATGAGAACCTGATGTACGCCTGCTGCTTCGTAATCAGTTGCAAAAGTGATTTCCAAATTATCATCAGTCGAAACAGCTGTTACGTATTCATATTCTTTTTTAAGCTGAAGCGTGAAATCGTCGCCTTCATCATCGTAGGCTTTAACAGTATGAAGCAATGTATCTCCTTCGTTAATGGCATAATAGATGCTGCTTCCATCATTAAATTGGGGTCCTTTATTACGGTTTAGCGTAATTGGTAATATGGCCGTTGGTTTAACAGGGTCATTACTCTTAACCAACATATTAGCTACGTTAATGCCTTGTTCGGCATATTCGGCAATAAATGTCAGATCCAGTTGGTTTTCAATAGCGGGCGCAATGGTATCCACTTTATCAGATGTTAGTACAGCCCATATATTTGACTTATAGCTTTTCTCGGCTGCTTTCATCATCCAGCCCCAGTTTTCGTAACCATTCTCAATCAGCTCAAACATAGCCTCATCATTGCCGAAATAAAAGCGGTGTTCAACAGGATCATTAATATCAACACGGCCTTGCGGGTAACCCATATCCTTATCATATTTAAACAAGATAAAGAACTTCTCATTAGGATAGAAGAGTAGGTTCGTACTCAACTCAAAGGTCATAAAACGGCCTTCATCACTCGACTCACTTTCTGAAAGAGTAAAGGATTCAGAATGTAATAAATTGGCATCCTGAATGGTTTCAGCACCGCCAAATACCATTATTTCAATTTCTGCATTCAGCGCATCATTCCAAGCAATCCAGCTCATGGCATGGGTCAGGTTAAATCCGTTGGCAGGAGCCCAGTAAGCCGTTGCTATGTACAACCTGGCACCACCACCGAAACCAATCATACCTGTCGGTGCTTCAAATGTGTCGTGCTCAAGTATTCGGTTGTAATCATCGCGTTCCAGCCCCTCAATACTTGTGCTTTTTAAGGCATTATATGTTGTAGTATGCAACGAAGGCGCCACAGTCTTATTTTTGACTGTATTAGTCTCTGCATTAATAGCTGTTGTTTCAGCTGTTGCACGTTCAAATTCAAATTCAATCTCGTATGTCAGATCAGCTTCTCCATTATGGTTATCGATGACCACACCTCTGTCGATGATTTCATCAATGGAATTACTGGTAATGACTATTCCTTCCGATTGAATATTAATCACAGGCGGATTGGTATATTCAGCGCTTACGGGAATCTTGTATAGACCACCGTCAAGGTCGCACGAAACAAGCACCGTATCAATAACATCCTCCGGTGAAGCTGGTTTTAGTCGCAGGTTAAATGTTTCGCTGTTACCTGGCTTCAGATAGTAATTCAGGTTTTTACGTGATATGTCAATCCATGGATCTTCAGCACCTGACGTGCCGAATTTATTTTGGTCACCCATTACGGTCAGGCCGGCTGCACGATCCTGTAAACGCATACGGCTTAGTAATATCTTTTCTGTGCCAACATTGCTCAGGGTAAAATTCATATCGTATACCTTGGGTGCAGTTGATCCATCTTCATCATCTACTTCATCGTAAATAAATACCTCGCCAAACTTTAGTGAGTCCCGTAATTCAATAATTTTTTCACCCACAACAGTCATGGTAACAGGCAGACTGCAGTCCGGCGCATCAGGCGTATTGTTATTCAGATATAAGGTTTCCTGATAGATGCCTCCATAGGTGCTCTGTGCATTATAGCTAACATCAAAATCCTTTGTCGAATTAGCAGCAATTTCATATTCCTCAACTGGTACAAAGGTGATGACTGAACCATCTTTAATAAGGTTCGCAACAAACTGAGATGGCGAATAACCGATGGTGCCATCCTGGTTTTCGATACCGGCCACACACCATTGGGTAGTTGCTTCTTCCCAAGGGAAGTGATACATGAATTTGATATTACCGTTTTTGAACAAAACCAATTCAAATGATACAGGGTAGCCCATACTGAATAAGTTCATGTAATCCTGGAACTGTATAACAACCTTGTCTTCGTATTCCTGGTAATAAGTACCCGTGGTAGGGTAGTATTCCAAATAACCAGGTCCGATTGGTCCCCAAAGGGGAGCAATAAAGTTGTTTGGTGCATCCACATGCGGAATCATCTGGTTAGGACCAAATGAGAATATTTCACCCGGATCTTCAAACATTATAACACCATTATAGCTGATATACAGGGAATCTTGTTTTTCACCAAAGAATTCAAATTCAAAAGGTAGTTTCTCAATACGCCAGAATAATGATGGTTCAAACATGTCTCCATCCTCCAGTTTACGACCTGTTTCACGAATGTCAATCCAGTTATCATAGTTTGATCCACCCATTTCGACAAAGGAGGTGTGATAACTAACATCAGCTGATTGTCCTGAATAACCCTGCTCAACTATTGATAACCATTCATTACCTACCGGACTTATCAGCATAGGGCTTTTGCCCGTGTTCTCAATAGTCAGCGTATTGATTTTGACTTCTCCATAATTCACTGTTTCTGAAAGTTCAGTAACAGCGGTTGAAATAATTGGGGCTTCAATAACGGTTCCGTATACGGGAACTTCATAGCTGTTCCCATAGTTATCGGTAAATACCAGTACATCATCCTTATTACCCATCTCTTCGCTGTTGATGGTGATGGTATATTCCACGCGTGAATTTGGTTTTAATTCAACCGGTAAATAACCTTCAGCAGTATAATTACCATTTTTAAAGCTGATGCTTTCAATGGTACCAATGGCTTTACCTTTGTTTGTGATGGCAAATGTGCGCGTCACCTTATCACGCTGAAAAACATGAGCAAAATCAATAGTTTCAACATTGTATTGGTAATCTACTTCTCCACCAGATACAATATTCAGGTTAATGTTGTGTACAGCAGGATTATTATAAGGATCGTTGCTGATAACGTTAATGCGCTCAACAAAATCACTGACATATAAATCTTTGGTATCCACCACATAATCCAAGTCCACACTTTCACCTACCTGTAGAGTACCATAAGGATTTG
>JAKSBD010000057.1 GCA_022361295.1 Bacteroidales bacterium | reverse complement strand
TAAAAGTAAAAAACTAAACTCGTTGGAAATAAGAAAAGGGATTTACAAAAATGTAAATCCCTTTTCTACTATATATCCATGCGGATTATTTCTTTTGAACAACCTCAATCAAATCAAGGTCAAAAATAAGCGTTGAATTAGGGCCAATTTTAGCACCTGAACCACGTTCTCCATATGCAAGCTCAGCAGGAATGTATAAACGCCATTTACTGCCTTCAGGCATTAATTGTAAAGCTTCAGTCCAGCCTTTGATAACACCCGTTACAGCAAACTGTGCAGTATCCTGACGCTCAACTGAACTATCGAAAACAGTTCCATCAAGCAGAGTACCATGGTACTGACACTTAACGCGATCAGCTGTTGTTGCAACAACACCATTTCCTTCATTTAATACCTCATACTGAAGACCTGACTCTGTTGTTTTTACCTCAGGACGCTTCGCATTTTCTTCTAAGAACTTCTGTCCTTCAGCTAAATTAGCAGCAGCCTTTTCTGCACGCTCAACATCTTTTACTTTTTTGATAGCCTCCATTACTTTACGCAAGTACATATCGGCAGTCATTTCAGTGAAATAAGATTTATTATAAGCAAACTCATTCATGAAACCCTTCATAAATGCAGCTTCATCAATTTCATTGAACATACCTTTCAGGTGATCCATATTAGCTTTCTTAACTTCAGCCTGACCAAGGGCTTTAGCTAATTTTACGCAAGTTGTTGAGTCAACCTCTAAAGGCCAGCGTTCAAATTGCTTTTTCAAATTAGCAGCCTGAAGATAACCCAGTGCATAACTCACACTATCTGTCTGGTCTGCAAAATCCATTTTTCCGGTATTAGGAACTTTTGAACATGATGCCATTACCATCACAATCAAGGTAAGGGCAGCTAATAGATTTGTTACTTTCATCTGATAAGTATTTAATTGTAATTAGAAAGGTGGAATTTATAACTACTCATTCCACCTATGAATTGATTAACGTTCGATTACTTGATAGCCAACAACTCAACTTCGAAAATAAGCGTTGTATGTGGTCCGATATGCTGACCAGCACCGCGCTCACCATAAGCCAGATTTGAAGGAATGAACAAACGCCATTTACTACCTACAGGCATTAACTGTAAAGCTTCAACCCAACCCTGGATAACACCATTAACAGGGAATGTAGCAGGCTCACCGCGCTGAACAGAGCTATCGAATACAGTACCGTCAATTAAAGTACCGTGGTAGTGACACTCAACCTGATCTGTAGCAGCAGGCTTGTCACCATTACCTTCAGTCATTACTTCGTACTGCAGGCCACTTTCTAAAGTTACAACACCCTCTTTTTTAGCGTTCTCAGCAAGAAAATCTTTTCCTGCCTGAATAGCTACTTCAGCTTGCTTAGCCTGTAACTCACCAAAGAATTGCTGTAATGTTTGATTAGCTTCTTCAGCTGTCATTTGAGTTTCTTTGCCTTCAAAAGCAGCTTCCAGCCCTTTTGTAAATTCTGAATATTCAATCGTCTCGATACCTGAAGCTTTTAAATTCTGAGCCAGGTTCATCCCAAGGGCATAACTAATTTTGTTCATCTATTTATTATTTAAAATGTTTCGAATAAAATCAGCTGCGAAAATACATTATTTAATGTGAAATAGAAAACTAACTTTTTTTTGAACAAAAGCATTTAAAAGGGCAGTATTTAAATTGATATCTTTCTTTAAAAATGGATCGTTAGACTTTCGACAATAGACATCGGTGCTATGAAGAATTAAGTATTCTTAATGGTTTCAGAACTGATTTACAAGGTGCTTGAAACCAATCTTTTAAATAAACCAAGCGAATTAACTCAATTGTCTATTCTTCTGCTATTTACAAAAACTTAACGAACTATTATTTAAATAAACTGCATAATAAGACAAAACAAAAAGTCTATAATCTGCATAAAAGAATGCCTCGCAAATTACAGACTTTAGTTATACAATCTTTATTTCAAATTGCGACTAAAATAATTACAGAATAACAAAATGATTGATAAAGCATAAACTGACTAAGGGCAGTCGCCAGCTTAAAAACTATACATTTCGTTAGTAACCTGGGTAAATTGCTTATCTCCAAGTTTTCTAAACTGAACCTTAGGACCATTCCATGCCTGTGGCCAGCCCCCAATGATATTGTTGAGGTAAACAAGCTTAACCGGATGCTTGCCTTTTGCCAAAGCAATAGTGCTGTTATTTCGTGAGAAACGCTTTACCTCACCATCGTTATCGATCAACAACCGACCCGCTAAGTAAAACTGATCGAGGTTTGTTTGAAATTCATAAATTCCATCTTCTTCAATGTTCAGATAACCAGTAAAAAGATGAGATGAAGGCTGTTTATAATCTGTTTCACGGTAATTGGCACCACGATTTTCAACCGCACCATCCCGTTCTTTCCATTCATTTACCTTATCAATACCGGCCACACTAACAAAAGTTGTATCGGCATACTGTTCTGCCAATCCTTCTTTAGATGTTACAGGATCCTTAGCACTGATCTTTTGGGTTTTAACAAGCTCAATACTTCTTACTTTACTTAGTTTCCCATGTGGTAAAAGTGTGGCAATCTTTATCGTTTTATTGTTCGCAAAAATTAAGGCATCCTTATATAAATCAGATTCCTTGTTTGGTTCAGATCCATCGGTAGTATATACCATAGGATAATTACGTGTATTAGAAAACTCTACGCGAGCATTATCAATAAACACAAGCTTATTAACAGGCCCTTCTGGTAATGGGATATGATAGTTTATGTCATACAAATCCAGACGGGGGAAAATTCTATCAAGGCGATTGACAAAACTATTGTAGTCCTTTTTTTCCTTTTGGGTCCAGTTAACTTCGGCCAGAGCTATTAAACGCGGATACACCCTGTATTCAACCAGCTCGGGCGTATACATATATTCGGTCCACACATTCCCTTGTGTACCGAGTACATGATGTGCTTTCTCTTCACCCAGTTCAGAAGGCACAGGCTCATAATTATATGACTCTTCCAAAGTTGTATAACCACCAATCGCAACCGGCTCTACCCGGTAATCACCCTGATAGTGATCAAGGTAGCACCAATTACCAGGTGTCATCACCACATCATGGCCTTGTGAGGCAGCTTCAATGCCCCCATCTTCACCTCGCCATGACATAACGGCAGCCGATTCGGCTAAACCACCTTCCAGTATTTCATCCCAGCCAATCATCTTTTTCTCATGTGCAACCAACACTTTCTCTATGCGCTTTATAAAATAACTTTGTAGTTCATGTTCATCCTTAAGTCCTTCCTGACGCATTCGTTGCTGACATTGGCGGCATTTCTCCCACCGTTGTTTTGGACACTCATCACCTCCTATATGAAAGTATGGTGATGGAAACAGAGCTACCACTTCATTGATTACATCTTCAAGAAACTGAAATGTTTCGTCGTTGCCTGCACAATAAACATCAGGTTCTACCCCCCATACATTGCGCACTTCAAAAGGACCTCCAGTACATGAATACTCAGGATAGGCGGCTAATGCAGCCAATGCATGTCCCGGTAGTTCTATTTCAGGAACAACAGTAATGAAGCGCTCAGCTGCATAATCCACTATCTCCTTAATATCTTCCTGTGTATAAAACCCTGAGTACTCATGCCCCTCTCCTTCTGTTCGTATTGCACCTACCTCCGTTAGTTTCGGATATTTCTTAATTTCGATGCGCCATGCCTGATCTTCTGTCAAATGCCAGTGAAAAGTATTTAGTTTAAACATGGCCATCATATCCAGATGCTTCTTAATATTTTCGACAGGCACAAAGTGGCGACACACATCCAGATGCATTCCACGCCATTTGAAACGTGGATGATCTTTAATTTCTATAACCGGTACATTCCACCCTGTCTTGTTGACGACTTTAGGACTTTCTATATCGGGCGGTAACAATTGAAGTAAAGTTTGTAAGCCATAAAATACCCCTTGCTCAGAGCCGCCGCTGATGTATATAAAATCTTTTGTAACAGATAAAGCATAAGCTTCTTTACCACCAGGCATTGAAGTATTTATATTTAATGAAATAAAATTTGATGACGGTTCATTCTTCGTTGTTTTTAAATCGAAACCGGTAGATTCTTTAAGTTTCTTTGAGAAGAATTTAACAAGTGATGCTGTGACTTCATTCTGAGTAACCCATTGCGTTGTTTGATTTAATACAAATGTACCGCTGCTTTGAGAAAGTTCAGCGGGTTGAGGAATAACATGAACAGATTTAAGCTTTTTCCTCTCATTCTTTTGTGGCAAGCAGGCAATAATAGCTGTCATCATTAAAAGGTAAATCCAAAGTTTTGCTGTAGTTCTCATCATAATTAAAAGGTTTAAGTTTTATCACTTCCATGCAATCATACTTCGTTAGGCATACTGGAATACGAATAGCAACACATAAATATATTACTAAAAAAAATAAAATGCTTGTCGAATAATTCTACTAAAGCGATATCCAACAGCACTGAACAAATAATCGTATCTTCGCAGCAGAAAAGTAAAAAAGGATTATGACACATAAAGCAGGCTTTGTAAATATTGTTGGAAACCCCAATGTCGGAAAATCAACTTTATCCAACGAATTGGTAGGTGAGCGCTTATCTATTATCACCTCAAAAGCACAAACCACCAGGCATCGTATTTTTGGTATTGTAAACAAACCGGAATATCAGATTGTATTTTCAGATACTCCTGGCGTATTAAAACCTAACTACAAGTTACAGGAGTCGATGCTGAAATTCTCAAAGTCAGCTTTGACCGATGCTGATATCATACTATATGTAACCGACACCTTTGAAAAGCCAGATAAAAACGATGACTTTTTAAGTTCGGTTCAGAAAACAGATATCCCGGTTTTGTTAGTGGTGAATAAAATTGACTTAATTGACCAGAATAAGCTCGATGATATAATGGACTTTTGGAAAGCTCAATTGCCAAACGCAGAGGTTTTCCCTATGTCAGCACTGCATAAATTCAATGTTCAAAACTTGTTTGATCGTATCATTGAGTTATTACCCGATTCACCACCATACTTCGACAAGGAATCGTTGACCGATAAATCGGAACGCTTTTTTGTAACTGAAATCATCCGTGAAAAGATTCTGGTACAATACAAAAAAGAAATCCCCTACTCTGTAGAAGTGGAGGTAGAAGAGTTTAAAGAAGCAGATGATCGCATTGATATCAGAGCCATTATTCACGTAGCTCGCGAATCACAAAAAGGCATTATCATAGGACATAAAGGCGTTAAACTAAAATGGGTTGGTATTGAAGCTCGTAAGGATTTAGAAGGCTTTTTTAAGAAAAAAGTAAACCTCACGACCTATGTTAAAGTAAGCAAGGACTGGCGCGATAAAGAGAACTTTTTACGCGGTCATGGCTATGATTTGAAATAGTAAAAGCATCTAAACCATAAATAAAGATTGGTGTAAAGCAGGAGTTTAACTACCTTTGCAGCCCCGAAAACAAAAAGAATAGTCATCATGGGAAAT
>JAKSBD010000452.1 GCA_022361295.1 Bacteroidales bacterium | reverse complement strand
TTAGCCAACTATGGAGAACCTTGGGTAGTTGATGCAACAAATGTACGTTTACGCGAATTAAGTGTAGGTTATAACTTTAAGTTAGATCCTGATTTCTTTATTAAAAACCTGAGCGTCAACTTCAATGCATATAACTTATTCTTTATCTACCGCGATGAAGATGCGAAGGACATTGATCCGAATCAAACATGGGGTACGGGTAATGCACAAGGATATAACCTTTATAACGTGCCTACCACAACTTCTTATGGTTTTACTGTAAATGTTAAGTTTTAATCAAAAGTAAATTTAAACAGATGAAGATATTTAATAAATATATTTTAGTTGGTTTGGTTGCTTTGACAAGTTTCAGTTGTACTGATGACTTTGATGATATGAACACAAACCCAAACTCTCCTTCTGCAGATAATCCTGCAACAGAAGCTGTATTGGCAAGCTCAATGCGTAAAGCATTTCATGAAGATCGTTTTGAGTTTTGGCGAGGAGTTGTATTGCATGCAGAGCGTTTTGCAGGACACGTTGATGGTGGATATACTGGATGCTGGTGGGGAGCTGCCAGTTCTTATGATTATCATGAGGGATGGACTGCTGCTGCATGGGATTCGTATAACTCATCATCATTTACAAATCATTATGGAGGTGCGTTATTTGCCAATACAAATGTTCTTTTAAAATACTACGAGGAAAATCCTGAAGAAGAGTATGCAAAAGAATTCACAGGTATATGTCATGTGTTACGTTCGTTTCAGTTTTTGAAAATTACTGACTTATTTGGAGATACCCCCTATTCTGAGCATGGTAACATTGATATTCCAACACCTAAGTTTGACGCTCAAAAAGCCATCTACGACGATATTGAAGCAAAGTTAAAAATGGTGGTCGAACAAAACTTAGCTGATGATGTAACTATTGGAACGATGTCAGAATTTGACTTAGTTTACGGAGGTGATATTAGTAAGTGGAGAAAATTTGCCAACTCATTGCGCCTTCGAATGGCTTTACGTCGTTCAAATGTTGATGTTGAAGGAGCAAAAACAATCTTGGCCAATATTGTCAAGTACCCATTACTGGAAGGTAATGATGACAATGTTATGGTGGAGCGCACTACATCTTCAACAGACCTTCAAAATCAATACTATGGTTTCTTTAAAACATGGCCTGGATCAATGCCAGACGGATCATATTCATGGGATGGTTATAGTATGAGTTGGGGACCTGGTGCTGGTGCATTTATTCCTGCCCGCGAAATTGTAGAAGTTATGAAAGGAAGTCCACTTTATGCTTCTGAAGTAAAAGATGGTGGTTCTGCTTCAGAAGATATTAATGCGGTTTCCGGTATCTATGATCCGCGTATGGAAAAGTACTTTATGAGACCAAAGGGAGATGTGGACGCCGAACATAAAGGACGTCCTGCACGAGCTGAATTCTTCTTAAAAGATGGTGTTATCACAACCATTCAAGAGGACGCTATAGAAGGCAATGTTCACAATTATTCATGGATGCACCCATCAATATGGTATGACGGTGGAACATGGAGTCCTGTTAGTCTTGATTATGCCGAAGTTTGTTTAGCACTTGCAGAAGCCGTAAACCGTGGCCTTGTAACATATGGACAGTCTGATGCAGCTTTATTAAAAGCCGGATTAGAAGCAAGCTGTGAACGTTGGGGAGCAGAAACAGGAAGCTTTGCTGATGATGTGGTGGCTAAATTTGAAGGTGCCAATGCAGAAGGCAAAGAAGCTATAATTGCAACAGAACGTTGGGTGTCTGCTTATACGGTGCCGCATCAGGCTTATGCCTTGGTGCGCAGAACCGGACATCCTGAATTTGTGTCTCTTGATAAAGACAGAACTATTACTGGAACATGGGTTAATCCTGATGGTAGTACAGAATCGCGTACAATTGAAAAGTATGCACAAGGAAGTACTAACTTTAAGTTACCTCAGCGTATGCGTGTTCCTGAAAGTGAAGTAGCAATTAATGACAATGTTCCTGAAGAAAACAAGGATATGACTAATAAAGTATGGTGGGCTAATTATTAATTATTCACTATGAAATAGTCTCTAAAACCAAACTATTATATAAGTGCGATTAATTGAAAGAGCTCTGCTTAGGCAGGGCTCTTTTTTTTTATGATTTATACGAAGGTGTAGATATGTTTCAAATCCCATAAATATGTTCTTAAATGTGAAATAATGTAAAAACCTCCTTGAAATGCTATAAAGAACTGCTTACATTCAACACGTTAATAATTAGGTGATCTGTAAATGGTGGAGTCGTAAATAAGACAATAGGATGTATGATAGAATACATTGTCAAATTAACAAATCATAACACAGTAAGCTTTTAATAACCTAAAAAATCGCACGTATGAAAAAAAATGTAAGTTGGTTTAAAAGGTATTTACTACTAATACCAACACTCTTATTCGGAGCATTTATATATGCTCAGGATTTAACAGTTACAGGTACTGTGACAAGTACTGAAGACGGACAACCGATACCGGGTGTTTCTGTTGTTCAAAAGGGGAC
>JAKSBD010000478.1 GCA_022361295.1 Bacteroidales bacterium | reverse complement strand
TGGTTTACGATCTATCACACCAATATGCATTTTATTTACCACGAAGACACCAAGGTCACTAAGAAAACCGAAAACACCCATAAAAACTTAGTGTACTTTGTGACTTAGTGGTTAACAACAATAACACCATACTTTATTTCACCACAAGAACACGATCAACAACTGTGTACTAACAAATCAATCTTCACTTCATTTTTCTAAAAAAACTCCTTTACTAACATCACCAGCGGCTCCGACAAATAAGTAATACCAAATGTCCAGAGCACAATACCAACCAACAGATAAAATAAGAACTTACGGGTGTTATCAAGTAGTGCCATTCCTATGACAAGGGCTATAAAAGGGCCTAATAAACCTGTCACCATTAAGCCCAGGCCATGCACCCCATATTTTTCCATCCAGTTGGAGAATTTAGCCTTTTTAGCTTCAAAAGATTTACTCCCATATTTCTCCATAAGCCACTTACGAAAAGGCTCACCTGAGAAATAAACTAACAAGGCTGATGACATAGCTCCTAAAGTGACTATAGATGCTGTCATCCATGGCTTTAACCCCAGAGCAATACCAACCGGAATGCCCTTCCAGATACCAGTTGCTCCAGCCAGATAAACAGCAATATATTTTCCTATCTCTTCCATGGCGATTTTAAAAGGCTGCAATGATAAGAAAAAATATCTGCCTCTTCCAAAGAGACTTTAATTTACTTGCACCTCATCTGCAAATATCCATGAAGGCAAGCCAACCGCATGATGCCATTCCGGAGCTGTTTTCATATTTATTGCCTCTATTTTTATATATCTCGCTTTCGTTTTGGGGAAGGACACTTCGAACAGTTGTGTATCATTAATCTTGCTATCTTTTTGCAATGGCCTGCTATTCTTAATGGCTCCCAAAATTGTATAGTCCACACCATTAAGCGATGCATAGTATTTAACCTCAACAGGAAAAAACACAACATGATTCATAACCTGCAGAAAACCGGTTGACACATTTTTCACCTCTACTTCTTTTTCGAGATCTATAACTGCCTCCAGGTCATTACCTTCAAACCCCAACCAGCTGGCATAAAAACTCCCTCCTCCAAATGCATTATCAGTAAGCGTCTGAGGATTTTCGTCCGCATATTTACGTGGATTTGTTAACAGGGTAACAGGTTTATTGGTTGCCAGGTTATTTACTGCAGCACGTTCCTGATTTCGTTGATATAAATCCAGATAATCAGACACCATAAAGCGGGTTTCATTCATCATATTAATGTCCCCGTCTTTACAACTTTGTTCAAAGGCAGCTACTTCATTAGCTACAAAATCGCTGTTGGCCAGCGAATAGGTATTCGAAAGATTAGCACGACAAGCCTCAAGTGTGGCATACCTTACTCCTAATCTTGCTCGCCTTATACGTTTTAAAAGTTCTGGTTGATCTGACACTTCTTTCTCAGCCTCATCAAAAATCATATTGTAATTATCCAAAGCCTCCGGTTTCAAAAAAGAATCAAATGCCTGAGACGGTCCACCATAGAGAAAAAGAAAGAATTCGGGATACTGAGCCAGCTCTTTGTGTAGCTGAGTGATATACCGGGTTACATGTGCGCCTGCCTTGCCATAATAGCTATCACAAAACTCCCTGATAAGCACGTCAGTGTTTCGTTGAGGATCCCATAAAAGCCTGGCGGTCAAATAAGATCTAAGCTCAAACAGCTCACTTGGATTATGGCTATGTTGTTCAAATATCCACCTGGCATTATTATCTGTGAAGAAACGGATGTTTGGTTCAAGGGTATAGATATTGGGGAATGGAGCCAGAAAGTTTGTAAACTGGGTCGTATAATCCCAGATACGAATGTTTTCGGTCAGCTTTTTCCAGCCTTGTAAATCCATTGCGAAATCAGAACACCCTTCTTTGATCGGGCTACTGCGGTCACACTCTATGGAACAAAGCGTAATCAGAACATTATCCAGGGGCTTGGTCTTACAGGCTTTACGGGTATATTGATAGGCCAGTGTTGATATGGTTTTGTCAGGAAATGTCCTGGCTACAGCATTCACAAAACGAATCATCGAACCCGATGGACTACCTTCTTCTTTATCTATAGATGCACACTTTTCACATTGACAATATTGCGTATTATCATCCTGGCTAACGGAGACAACAGTTGCCGTTGGATTTTGAGCAAATATATGTGCAACAGTATCTTTAACAACATCCAGCACTTCCTGATTACTTAAACATAGCTGTGTCGCTCTCCTTTTCCCATCAACCAAAGCATAATATTCAGGATGCTGATCAAAATACTGGTCTGAAGGAACAAAACGATGAAAGGTATGGACCCTTGCACCATCAGCATACATGGGAAAAGCTTCGTATGTTACCCTTTGCTTATCTGCAAAGTCGTGATGCTCATAAAATAATTTAGAGTGGACAGTACGAACATGAACAGGCGGTGCATATCTATAGCTTTTCTCTTTCTTAATCTGCAATTTATTATACTTTGGAACCGTTTCTGCATCAGGTGTCCAAAAACGACAAGATAGCTCCCTCTCGAGAAACTCATAAACAGCATACTTTAAATATTGCTCATCACTCCCCTCAATATTCAGGTTGATTCCTTCCATATAATAATGCACATATGGATCCTCAGCCCTATCTCCAGCTACAAGACGAATAACCGGCTTCTGATCATCTCCTGCGCCAACAACAATTGGTAGTTTTACTTGGGTCGATTTGTAAATATACCTTTGGAGTATTTCTGCTGCTTCTTGTTCTGAAGCTGTAGCACTCGAATTTAGTACAATACTATAATCTGATTGACCTTTATTAATAATAGTGTTTGCTTGAGGCTGGCATGCGCACACAGCGAATGCCGATAGCAGAATTAAAAGATAGTTTTTCATAGCTGATTAGATTTAAGCACATCAAAATGCAGTAACAAATTAATGCAGAATTGACATGCTCAAATATATTAACTCTCAACATCATCTGCCTGACAGTCATGTTCAATAGTTGACTACCTATGTTTATCAATTACAATAAGGAGGCCTGCTAACCTGAGTTCAATTTATTGTTTACATCTCAGATTAACCTAAAAGACTGACTGACAAGTTGTAATTTTCAAGAAGTAGTGTTCTATTGCGATAAACTAAATGCCGAACACAGATTACTTAATTTCTCTGCCTTTTTTCTCAGCAATAAAACTCACGATTATTAGTTGCAGGGCATGGTAAATCATAATTGGTACAAGAAACAGTCCTTGTCCGCTAACATTCTGAAACAGTACCTTAGAAAAAACAGTTCCATGCACCAATGACTTCTTTGAACCACAAAATAAAGCTGCAATTTTATCTTCCCGATTAAAATTCATTGCTTTTGAAATCAGTCCTATTATACCATATACTGCAATAAACAAGACTAAAACTGACGTTCCAATTAAAAGTAAATCAAGCCAACTTATTTCTTCAAATAAACCTGCTGTAAACGACTTACTAAAACTCTTATAAACAATCAGTAAAATCACCATTTTATCAAAGCGTGCCAATTGCTTCAAATGCCTTTTAACAAAGGGTCCAAAATATCTGTGTAACAACAAACCGACTATAACAGGAACCAATATTTTAAGAACTAAATCAATTATTATTTCCGAAAAATCAAATGTTCCTTCTGCACTCCAGAATAAACCCATCCATATTGGAGTAACCACTATACCAATCAAGCCAGATAAGCTGGCATTAAAAATTGCCCCGGCCATGTTCCCTTTGGCCAATACGACCATAACAACCGATGATGAAACTGTAGACGGTAAAACCGCCAGAAAAAATATAGCTAACCAAATCATGTGTTGTTCTTCTGTATGCATCAGCGGTTTGAATGCAATAATTAAAAGGGGAAACAAGACAAATGTTGCTAATTGAATAAGCAAATGAAGACGGTAATTACTAAGTCCGTCTTTCATCTGTTGCGGACTCAATTTTAACCCGTAGAAAAGGAATATCAAGGTAATTCCAATATCTGTAAGTAGTTCAAGGTTTATGGAACCGTCATAAATACCTGGTTGCGGAAAAAACCAGGCCAACAAAATCATGGTTAATAATCCCAGAATAAAAACATCAATCTTCTTAAGCATACTTAGCCTGTCAATTACTATTATAAGCTGCTAAAATACAATTTAACCTCGAGTTCTCAGGTAATTTATGCATTGCCCCTTTTCAAACGAATACCAAATAAACCCAGACTCTGGTGCAGATCCCACCCCATCTGTCTTGTTTAGTTGCTCAGAGCATTGACCACAGTCTGATAACAACATATTAATATCTATCATCTTTTTTGACGAAGCCGAAAGATTGTACTATTTTTGCACTCCGAAATAGGGTAAAAAACTGATAAATTTATACTTGTGAGCTCCGATTCGAGATACAACCAACGCGGCGTTTCTGCTTCAAAAGAAGATGTACACAACGCCATTAAAAACATTGACAAAGGCGTGTTCCCTCAGGCATTCTGCAAAATTGTTCCTGACATACTTGGGGGGGATGATGAATATTGTAATATCATGCATGCTGACGGCGCAGGAACCAAGTCTTCATTGGCATATCTCTACTGGAAAGAAACAGGTGATGTATCAGTTTGGAAAGGTATTGCACAGGATGCCATTATTATGAACGTAGATGACCTTTTGTGTGTTGGTGCAACAGAAAACATCCTGGTATCATCAACCATTGGTCGTAATAAGAATCTGATTCCTGGCGAAGTTATATCGGCTATTATCAACGGGACAGATGAGCTTTTAGCTGAATTGCGCGAAATGGGCATTAGCATCTTCCCTACCGGTGGTGAAACAGCTGATGTGGGTGACCTTGTAAAAACAGTTATTGTTGACAGTACGGTAACCTGTAGAATGAAGCGCAACGATGTGATCTCAAATCACAACATCCAACCTGGTGATGTGATTGTTGGTTTGTCTTCATCAGGACAAGCAACCTATGAGAAAGAATACAATGGTGGAATGGGAAGTAATGGTTTAACCTCTGCACGCCACGATGTATTTGCTAAATACCTGGCTGAAAAGTACCCTGAGAGTTTTGACGGTTCGGTTCCTGAGGATCTTGTATACTCAGGCAATTATAAACTAACCGACAGTGTTAAAGACTCTCCGCTTGATGCAGGAAAACTGGTACTTTCGCCAACCAGAACTTATGCTCCTGTTATTAAGAAAGTATTGGACGAAATGAGAAGCGATATTCACGGTATGGTTCACTGTTCAGGCGGTGCACAAACCAAGGTTTTGCATTTTGTTGATAACGTTCACGTTATTAAAGATAATTTGTTTGATGTCCCTCCTCTGTTTAAAACTATTCACGAAGAATCAGGAACAGACTGGAAAGAGATGTATAAGGTATTTAACATGGGGCATCGTTACGAAATATACTTATCTCCTGAAAAGGCTGATAAAATCATTGAAATTGCCAAATCATTTAACATCGACGCACAAGTTGTTGGCCGTGTAGAGGCACACGAAGGCAAAAAACTGACCATCGAAAGTGAATTTGGCACATTCGAATACTAGGCATCGTTGATGTCTTTGTAAACGGTAGACCTACTAATGTCTATCAATTGTTTAATGATTGTCACAACTAAGATATGGCACAACACGATTTACTGGAGAAACTGGAAGGGCTTCGATTACGTTTCCTGGAAGTATCTGAACAAATAACCAACCCGGAAGTAATTGCTGACACCAAAAGATATGTAAAGCTCAACAAAGAATACTCCGAGCTTGAAAAGGTTGTTGAAGTTCGTAATGAATTTGAAAACACCTTAAAAAATATCGAATCAACAAAGGAGATGCTCAAGGAGGAGACTGACCCTGAGATGAAAGAGATGGCAAAAATGGAGTTGGACGAACTGGAAGCTAAGCTTCCGGTTATGGAAGAAGAAATTAAAGTTCTTTTAATCCCTGCCGACCCACAGGATGGTAAAAATGCTGTACTGGAGATCAGAGCCGGTACTGGTGGTGATGAAGCCAGTATTTTTGCCGGTGAATTAGCTCGTCTGTACACCAAATACTGTCAGGATAAAGGCTGGCGTGTTGAAATCACCAATAGTAACGAAGGAACTTCAGGTGGTTTCAAAGAAATAGTAATGAATGTAACCGGAACTGGTGTTTATGGTATTCTAAAGTACGAATCAGGTGTTCACCGTGTGCAACGTGTTCCGCAAACTGAAACTCAAGGTCGAGTTCACACATCAGCCGCAACTGTAGCTGTGCTTCCTGAAGCTGAAGAGTTTGATATCGAGCTAAAAACAGAAGACATCCGCAAGGACACTTATTGTGCTTCAGGACCTGGTGGTCAGTCTGTAAACACAACATATTCTGCCATCCGATTAACACACATCCCTTCGGGCATTGTAGTGACATGTCAGGATCAGAAATCACAGCTTAAAAACCTGGATAAGGCAATGGCTGAATTACGTACACGATTATATAATCTGGAATATCAGAAATACCTCGACGAAATTTCATCGCAGCGTAAAACCATGGTATCTTCCGGAGACCGCTCTGCTAAGATTCGTACGTACAACTATCCACAGGGACGTGTAACTGATCACCGCATTAACCTGACTTTATATAACTTGCCGGCAATAATGGACGGCGACATTCAGCAAATCATTGATAAACTGATTGTTGAAGAAAATGCTGAACGATTGAAAGCAAGCGAAATGTAAGAAGTTCGAAGAGCTTCAATGAAGATTATAAGTTTTAGGCAGACAAATTAATAACAACAAGCCGGCCGATTGCAGCTGGCTGTTAACAGCTAATTAATATGACATCACAAGAGCTTTTTGAAAACATTAAAAAGAAAAAGAGTTTTTTATGTGTTGGCTTAGATACCGACATAAATAAAATTCCACGTCACCTATTAGATACGACAGATCCGATCTTTGCTTTCAATAAGCAGATTATTGATGCAACTCATGATGTAGCAGTAGCTTACAAACCAAACTTGGCTTTCTATGAAAGTCTTGGGGTTAATGGCTGGAATTCTTTAGAGAAAACGGTTAACTATATCAAGTACAACTACCCTGACATCTTCATTATTGCAGATGCCAAAAGAGGTGATATTGGTAATACTTCAGCAATGTATGCAAAAGCATTCTTTGACCACATGGAGTTTGATTCAGTAACAGTTGCTCCCTACATGGGTGAAGATTCTGTAAAACCTTTCTTAACCCATGTTGATAAATGGGTAATACTTCTTGCGCTTACCTCAAACAAAGGAGCATTCGACTTCCAGTTTATGGAAGAAAATGATGAAAAGCTGTATGAGAAAGTTATCAAAACCAGCGCACAATGGGGTACTGAAGAAAACCTAATGTATGTTGTTGGTGCTACTAAAGCTGAGATGCTGGCCGATATTCGAAAGCTGATTCCTAATCATTTCTTGTTGGTACCTGGTGTTGGAGCACAAGGAGGAAGCCTTGAAGAAGTTGCTAAAAATGGAATGAATAGCAAGTGTGGATTGTTAGTTAACTCTAGCCGCGGCATTATTTATGCCAGTGATGCAGAGGACTTTGCTGCAAAAGCACGTGAAAATGCAATTGCTGTTCAGCAGGATATGGAAAAATTATTAAAAGAACATGGCCTGATCTAAACAGGTCATATATAAATTACCAGAGCCCGAAGCTGTAATTGCTTCGGGCTTTTTTTTACTCTACATCATAACCTATTGCACTTCTTAACAAAAGAATTTATTTTCAATGCAAAAACCATAACTCCATGGACGAAGATTTTTTGCATTACATATGGCAATACAAACTGTATAAACCGAATCTATTAACTGTCAATGGGAAAGCCGTTGAAGTAATTCACCCCGGCACTAAAAATACCGATGGTGGTCCTGATTTTTTTAATGCGAAACTAAAAATTGATGGAACACTTTGGGCAGGCAATGTTGAAATTCACCAAAATGAAAAAGAGTGGTATGAACACAGACACCACGAGGATTCTGCCTACGATAATGTTATACTGCATGTGGTACAAAAAAACTCAACTTCAACATTCAACTCAAAAGAAAGAGAAATACCAGTTTGTCAGATTGAGGTAAGCAACGGTCTTCAGGCAAAATACCAGAAACTATATTTTAACGAATTATGGATTCCTTGTGCGGATGCTATTTCCGGCATAAACAGCTTCACTCTTCATCAGTGGATTGAGCGGGTATTGATAGAGAAATTAGAAGAAAAATCGATTTTAATCGAATCACTGCTCAAAGAATCAAAAAACAATTGGGATCAGGTATTTTTCATTTTATTATGCCGCAGCTTTGGATTCGGAATAAATGGTTTACCATTTGAGTTAATGGCCAGACAAACAACCTTTACAGTTCTACTTAAGCATGCTGACAATCTCTTTCAGGTCGAAGCTATTTTACTTGGCCAGGCAGGTTTTCTGAAAAATAGCATGACCGACCAGTATTCAAGAGCATTAAAAAATGAATATGATTTTTTAAGAAAAAAGTATAATCTCAAAGCAATTGAGGAACACATTTGGAAGTTTCACAGATTAAGGCCAGCTAACTTCCCCACTATTCGTTTAGCACAGTTAAGTCAACTTATAGTTGCTCTAAAAGGACGATTTGAACCATTACTATACTTAAATAAGCCCAAACACCCTTTATTGGACATGTCAATTAAAGTTTCGGACTATTGGCAAAATCATTACAGCTTTGACTCTCGGCCCTCCAAAACATCTGATAAACTATTAGGTAAACAATCGCGATTACGAATTATCTACAACACCATCATACCTTATCTGTTTATATATTCAGCAAAACACAATAACGAGGCACAAAAAGAGAAAATCATTGATTATCTTTATCAGCAACCCGCAGAAAAGAATAAAATAATTGAAAATTGGGCTGCAATTGGTATTTTGGCAAAAAACGAAGCACAAGCTCAAGCCCTGCTTCACTTAAAAAAGAACTATTGCGATCACAACAAGTGTTTGAATTGTCATATCGGACATAAAGTTTTATGCAAAATTTAGATAACAATACCGTTTATCATGATACCATCAAGGCATTACTTACAGCCGGTGGATTATTGGTCCTGACAATCGCCATTGGCTCTGTTGGTTATATGATCATTGAAGACTACCGCTTTGTGGATGCCGTTTATATGACAGTTATTACAATGGCCACTGTTGGTTTTCGCGAAGTTGTGCCTTTAACCGATGCAGGTAAGATATTTACCGTTTTTCTTATTATTTTTAGCTTAGGAATTTTTGGTTACGTTATCACACAAGTAACCAGAATTATTTTTGAAGGCGTATTGCATCAATCATATAAAGCGTATCAATTGAGAAAGAAGATTGTCAAATTAGAAGATCACATTATCGTTTGCGGTTTTGGTCGCAATGGCTATCAGGCTTGTGTTGAACTTGCCGAGCACGGTGAACAGTTTGTCATTGTTGAGAAGCGTGATCATGTTGTTTCGCGTATTCTTGAAGATCCTGAGCTCTTGTATGTTCAAGGAGACGCCAGCTCTGAAGAAGTACTTGATGCTGCCCAAATTCGAAAAGCTCGTGCCCTGATTACGGCACTCCCCAATGATGCGGATAATATGTTTGTGGTTTTAACAGCTGCTGAAATGAATCCTTCTTTGAAGATAATCAGCCGTGCCAGTGATTTTCGTTCTGACACCAAACTACGACGCGCCGGGGCTACAAATGTAATAATGCCAGATAGAATTGGTGGACAACGAATGGCTAAACTTGTAACACAACCTGATGTGGTTGAATTTATTGAATACCTCCTGTTACAGCGCTCCAAAGATGTTCAACTAATGGAAATTGACTGCAATAAACTGGCCGTGGCTAATTACAAGAAGACAATCCGGGAATTAAGACTTCGCGAGAAGTCTGGAGCGAACCTGGTTGGTATTAAAACTGCCGAAGGAGCATACCTATTTAATCCTTCGCCTGACATAGAAATTACGCCTGCGGATAAATTATTTGTTCTTGGCTCACCTAATCAGATTGAACAATTTGAAATGATATTAACAGGTAACGAGCAAACAATTAGCAGCTCCGCAAGTATCAGTTAATCTCAAATTAAACAATAGCTTGCATTAATTTTTTATATTGCTGACAACTTTTTTAAGGCTAAAGAGTATAAAATATAATTGCACCGAATTTGGATATTTGTTAAGCCCTGTTAAAAAATGGTTCGCTTTTTGATACACTATTCGGTGTAAAGTAAAATTAGAAACCCAAATACTTATATTATGAATACAAAAAGATTTTTTGGAGCAGCAATTTTAACACTAATTGTTTTAGTGAGTTTCAACGCCTGTAAGTCTAAGGAAAAAGTTAGCACTAATGCTGAGGTAGGAACCATTCTTGAAGATATGCCTTGTGAAGACAAAGGCCAATCAGATAAAAATTATTTCCGCGCAAGTGCAATGGCAACAAGTTCTGATCTAAGTTTAGCAGAAGAAAAAGCTCTTCTTAATGCTAAGCAAAGATTAGTTACATTAATCAGCTCTAGCACAAAATCAGTAACTGACCGCTATGTAAACGAACGTGAGTTTGGTGATGCATCAGAATTTGAAGCTAAATTTGAAAACCTGACTCGTGAAGTGGCAGACGAAACAATTACAAACGTTGTGGTTTCATGTCAGAAAAAAAGTGTACTACCAAACGGCAAGTACAGAGGTTTTGTTGCCGTAGAGGTTAGTAAAGAAGACATCCTTAACGGCATCAGTAACAAAATGAGTAGCAACCAAAAGCTTCAGGTTGATTATGACAAAGCTAAATTTGAAGAAATCTTCAATCAGGAAATGCAAAAAATGGCTGAAGAACGCGGTTACTAAAAATAAACACCTGAAATTAGATTTAGAAATAATTATCTTTTCTCAAGGTTAGAATATGAAAGAGCAAGTTGATATATGTCAATCTGCTCTTTTTTTGCTAAAAACTAATACTCATTCGCTTGTTACAATGAAATTTATATCTATCTTTGCACCCGCAAAATATATTTAAATAAAGTATTATGTACTTAACAAAAGAGAAAAAGCAAGAAATCTTCGAGAAGTACGGAAAGTCGAATACTGATACTGGTTCTACTGAAGGCCAGATTGCATTATTTTCATACCGTATTGCTCATTTGACTGATCACCTTAAGTCAAATCGTAAAGATTATAGCACGCAGCATGCGTTGATTAAGTTAGTTGGTAAGCGTCGTAGCTTATTAGACTATTTAAAGAAAAAAGATATCGTAAGATATCGTTCTCTAATCGCTGACTTAGGTATTCGTAAGTAAGCAATTAAGCAAAGCATTCAGAAGGCAGTTACCGCAGGTAACTGCCTTCTTTTTTTTCATAGTACCTCAACAAATTAACATTTTACTTAATTTATTGAGACTAAATATAAAACAAACCCCATCTTTTTTATCGTAATCAAAGTTTAATACATATCTTTGGCGGTGATAAAAGAAGGATAAAAAAGATAAAAAATTGTCATGATTAAACCATTTGAAAAAGTTATTGAACTGGGTGATGGCAGAACAATTACCATTGAAACAGGAAAGTTAGCAAAACAAGCTGACGGCTCGGTAGTTGTAAAAATGGGTAATACCTATTTATTAGCGACGGTTGTTTCTGCAAAAGATGCAAAACCTGATGTGGACTTTATGCCACTAACCGTTGAATACAAAGAGAAATACGCAGCTGTTGGACGTTTCCCAGGTGGATTTCAGAAAAGAGAAGCGCGTCCATCGGATTATGAAATATTAGTTTCTCGCTTAATTGACCGTGCTTTACGTCCGCTTTTCCCGGATGATTATCACGCAGATACTTTTGTAACAGTAAACCTTATTTCTGCTGACGAAGAAGTTTTACCTGATCAGTTGGCTGGTTTAGCTGCTTCTGCTTGTTTAGCCGTTTCAGATATTCCGTTTAACGGTCCAATTTCTGAAGTTAGGGTTGCACGTGTTAACGGCGAATTGTTAGTTAACCCAACAGCTACTCAACTAGCTGAAGCTGATATGGACATTATTGTCGCAGCTACCATGGAAAATATTATGATGGTAGAAGGTGAAATGTCTGAAGTCTCGGAAACTGAATTACTAGAGGCAATGAAGGTGGCACATGATGCTATTAAAGTGCAGTGTCAGGCCCAGATTGAAATGATGGAAGCTCTTGGCAAAACCGAGAAACGTGAATATTGCCATGAAGAGAATGATGAGGAGCTTGAAAAGAAAGTTTGGGAAGCTACATACGATAAAGCATATGCAGTAGCCAAATCAGCTAATCCAAATAAGCACGAGCGCATTGATGCATTCGGAGCTATTTGTGAAGAGTTCATTGCAGAGAACTACCCTGAAGATTCTGATGAAGAAGTTCCAGAAGGGTTGATCAAAAAATATTACCACGACGTTGAAAAAGAAGCTGTTCGCAAGGTTGTCCTTGACGAAAAAGTACGCCTCGATGGTCGTAAAACAGATGAAATTCGTCACATCTGGAGCGAAGTAGACTACTTGCCGGGACCACACGGTTCTGCTGTATTCACTCGTGGAGAAACTCAGTCTTTAACAACCGTAACCCTGGGTACTAAGTTAGATGAGAAGTTGATTGATGATGTAATGAACAAAAGCTATGAGCGCTTCTTATTACACTACAACTTCCCTCCATTCTCTACCGGAGATGCTCGCCCGGCGCGAGGTATCAGCCGTCGTGAGATTGGTCATGGTAACTTAGCGTTCCGTGCATTGAAACGCATGCTACCGGAAGACTATGCTTATACTGTTCGTATTGTTTCTGACATCCTTGAATCAAACGGATCATCATCAATGGCAACTGTTTGTGCAGGTACTTTAGCACTAATGGATGCTGGTGTTCCGGTTAAAAAGGCTGTTTCGGGTATTGCAATGGGACTGATAACTGATAAAGAATCAGGTAAATTTGCTGTACTTTCAGATATTTTAGGTGATGAGGACCACCTTGGTGACATGGACTTTAAAGTAACTGGTACACGTGAAGGTATTACAGCTACTCAAATGGACATCAAAGTTGATGGTTTATCATACGAAGTTTTAGAGCAAGCTTTAAATCAAGCGAAAGCAGGTCGTATGCACATCCTTGACAAAATTGAGGAAACAATAACTGAGCCACGTGAGGATTACAAGCCACATGCTCCACGTATCATTAGTTTTGATATTCCTAAGGATATGATTGGTTCAGTAATTGGCCCTGGTGGTAAAATTATTCAGGAAATCCAGGCTACTACCGATACGGTTATCACTATTGAAGAAGAAGGCGATGTTGGTCATGTAGCAATTTCTGCTTCTAACAAAGATTCAATTGACGCTGCAACAGCAAAAGTGAAAGCAATTGTTGCTGTACCTGAAGTAGGTGAAGTATACCGCGGAAAAGTTAAGTCAATTGTACCATTTGGCGCTTTCGTAGAAATTCTTCCTGGCAAAGATGGCTTATTACATATCTCTGAAATTGAGTGGAGAAGACTTGAAAAAGTAGAAGACGCACTTAAAGAAGGTGAAGAAGTTGAAGTGAAGTTAATCGAGGTCGATCAACGTTCAGGTAAACTGAAACTTTCGCGCAAGGTTTTATTACCGAAACCAGAACGCAAAGAAAAACCTAAAAAAGACTAAGTATCATTTAATATATTTAGCCGAAGGCCTGCTCATAGAGCAGGCCTTTTTTGATCAACACGATATTTTTCATATTTTACAATAGTTAAACAGCCAACTACCATAAAATGAAGCAAGAAGAAGCTTTTACCATACTCAACAGTCAACTTAAAGATATTCCAAAAGTCGAGATACGCTCACTAAGTTTAGCGGTATTACCGCGTTTAATGAATGTGCTTGATAACAATATGACTACTTGTACTCATTGTAAGAAATTCAGTAATGAAGGCGAAGTTTTTGTGCGTAATATCAGACCATTATTTCAACAGGATATTGCAACAGGCAAAAGGTTTGAACAATGGGTCGAGGAAACTCAGAAACATTTGAAATCAACACACCACCAACATGTTAAAGGACGAATAACATCATCATATACAACAATAGGAATGGTCATTGGCGTTTCTATCGGACTTTTGATATCACTGGCAACCGACAAAGAACTAATGATTGCCAATGCCAGTATTGGCTGGGCTTTAGGAATGCTGGCCGGATACATAGGGGGCAAGCTTAAAGAGGGTAAGCTAAATAAAAGCAACAAACTCTATTAATACACCTAAATTCCCTCTTTTAAGTAAGATATTATTGTAAAGAAAGATCTGCCATTAGATAGCAATATGAAGGTAACTATTACTTAACAATACAAAGAAAAAATCGTTATGAAGCAGGATATATTTGAGGCAAAATTAAGTCCTAAACATTTGACCAAAATTGCATTCTGTAAAGATTAATCTTATGTTTTTGATGATTAAACTGTATATTTTCCTTTATTTCTTTATCTTTAATCATTGATAACGTCAAATAATGACTTATCTCTATTTAATTTTTTAAAAACATTTTTAATTTTGCAGGAGACACTGTAGAATAAAGTCAAAAACAAATAATTGGGTAAACATTATGAAAAGAATTAGAATTTCTCTAATTGCATCTCTAGCCGTAGCAGCCTTGTTAGCTAGCTGTTCTGGCTTAGATAAAATGAACAAAGGTGCTAAAGACGTTAGTTATTCAGTCAATCCTCCAGTATTAGAAGCACACGCAGGACAAGTTGATCTTGATGTTACAGTTCAGTTTCCTGAAAAATACTTCGACAAAAACGTAAGCATTGAAGCAACTCCTGTATTAGTATACGAAGGAGGCGAAACTGCTTTCCCTTCATACCGAGTACAAGGTGAAAACGTTGACGGTAACGACAAAGTTATTTCTAACGCAACAGGTGGTACTTTCACTTACAGCAACTCAGTACCTTACAATGAAAACATGAGAGTTTCTGACCTTGTTGTTCGCATTAAAGCAACAAAAGGTTCGACTACAAAAGAATTTGAAGATTACAAAATCGCTGATGGTGTGATCTCTACTTCTGAGTTAGTTGCTGACCAAGGTGCTAAAGCTGCTATTGGTGATGACGCTTTCCAAAGAATTATTGCTAATGCTAAAACAGCTGACCTTTTCTTCTTAATCCAGCAGTCTAACATCCGTGGTTCTGAATTAAGAAAAGAAGACATTGCTGCTTTAAAAGAGTACATGAAAGAAATTCAGGGTGCAGAAAACATCAACTTTAAAGGTGTTGACATCTCTGCTTATGCTTCTCCAGACGGACCAGCTGACTTAAACAGCAAATTAGCAACTCGCCGTGAAAAAGTAGCTAAAGACTACATCACTCGCGAAATGAAAAAAGCTAAAGTAGAAGGTGGTACTGATGATGCAATGTACACATTGAAAAACACTCCGGAAGACTTGGAAGGTTTCCAGGAGTTAATGACTAAATCTGACATTCAGGATAAAGAACTTATCTTACGTGTTCTTTCAATGTACAGTGATCCTGAAGTACGTGAGCGTGAAATCAAAAACATGTCAGAAACTTTCAGTGTAATCGCTGACGAGATTTTACCTAAATTACGTCGTTCACAAATGTCTATCAATGCTGAAGTAATTGGTAAGAGCGATGAAGAAATTAAAGAATTAGCTGCAAGCAACCCAGGCGAATTAAACTTGGAAGAAATTCTTTATGCTGCTACTTTAACTGAAGATTTAGATGAGCAATTAAGAATTTACAAAGAAGCTACTTCTAAGCACGCTAAGTGCTGGAGAGCTCAGAACAACGTAGGTTGTGTTCTTTACGCTAAAGGTGATATCGCTGGTGCTAAAGCTGCTTTCGAAAAAGCTAATAGCCTTAAAGGTGGTGTAGCTGAAATTAATAACAACTTAGGTGTTATCGCTCTTCGCGAAGGTGATGTAGCTAAAGCTGAAGAGTTCTTCGGTGCTGCTGCTGGTGCTGGTGCTGAGCTTGACAACAACTTGGGTATTGTTTCAATCCATAAAGGAGACTATGATGCTGCTATCCGTTATTTTGGTAACAGCACAAGCTGTAACGCTGCTTTAGCTAAAATCTTAGCTACTAAATACGATGCTGCTTTGTCTACTATCAACGCTAACACAATGGAAGTAGGATTCAAATACTACTTAAAAGCAATTGTTGGTGCAAGAACTGCTGAGAATGACATGATGTTCGATAGCTTACGTAAAGCTTGTGAACTTGATGCTAAATTCAAGGCTGCTGCTGCAACTGACATGGAATTTGCTAAATTCTTCGAAGATGCAACTTTCAAGTCTATTATTCAGTAATCAATAATACGATATACGAAAAAGGGTGAATCAAATGATTCACCCTTTTTTTATATCCTATAAATGATAAGATTTAACACATCTTACGAAACAGCTCCCATAATGCAATTCCGGCACTAACAGACACATTAAATGAATGCTTGGTTCCATACTGAGGAATTTCCAGACAAACATCACTAAGATCCACGACCTTTTGCTGCACACCTTTTACCTCGTTACCTAAAACCAAAGCAATCCTCTGGTCTTTGTGCGGTTGAAAATCAATTAAGGATGTACTGCTCTCCACTTGCTCTAAACTGCAAATAGTATAACCCGCTTCTTTCAATTGATCAATGGCGTCTTCAGTTCGCTCCATATATGACCAATCCATCGAATCTTCTGCACCTAAAGCTGTTTTATGAATTTCTTTATTAGGTGGCGTTGCTGTAATACCACACAAGATGATTTTTTCGACCTTTAAGGCATCTGAGGTTCTGAATACTGAACCTACATTATTTAAGCTTCTGATATTATCCATCACTACAGTAATGGGCATTTTATCGCTATTTTTGAACTCTTCAACGGTCAAACGATTCAGCTCACTTGTTCTTAATTTTCTCATTCACGGTAATTTTGACAACAAAAATAGCACTATTCCTGTTTTTATATGTAATTGAATAATAATCGTACCCTTTATTGAAATATTAAATCCAAAAAAATATGAATATACACGAATATCAAGGGAAGGAGATACTTAAGTCATTCGGCGTAGCCATACAGGAAGGAATAGTAGCTGAAACACCTGAAAAAGCTGTTGAAGCAGCCAAACAACTCAAGGAAGAGACCGGCACTGGCTGGTGGGTAATTAAAGCACAGATTCATGCCGGTGGGCGTGGTAAAGGTGGTGGTGTTAAACTGGCCAAATCGATAGATGAAGTTAAACAAAGAGCCTCTGACATTATTGGCATGAACCTGGTAACACACCAAACCGGCCCTGAAGGAAAATTGGTGAGTAAAGTACTGGTTGCACAAGATGTATATTATCCCGGAGAAAGTGAAACTGATGAATTTTACATGAGTGTTTTACTTAACCGTTCAACCGGTAAAAATATCATTATGTACTCCACTGAAGGAGGAATGGACATTGAGGAAGTTGCTGAAAACACACCTCACCTGATTCATAAGGAAGAAGTTGAACCAGGCGTTGGATTGCAAGCCTTCCAGGCACGAAAAATTGCTTTTAACCTTGGCTTGTCAGGAAAAGCATTTAAAGAAATGACAAAGTTTGTTGATGCTCTTTACAAAGCATACGTGGCAACCGACTCTTCAATGTTTGAAATAAATCCGGTATTAAAAACATCTGACAATAAGATTTTAGCTGTTGATGCTAAAGTTAATCTGGATGACAATGCTTTATTCCGTCATGCTGATTATGCAGCAATGCGCGACCTAAGCGAAGAAGATCCTTCTGAAACTGAAGCCAGCAAAAGCAATCTTAACTTTGTAAAACTGGATGGTAATGTAGGGTGTATGGTAAATGGCGCAGGACTTGCCATGGCCACCATGGATATTATAAAATTATCCGGCGGTGATCCGGCCAACTTCCTGGATGTTGGTGGTGGTGCCAATGCTACAACTGTTGAAGCAGGACTGAAGATTATTTTGAATGATCCTAATGTAAAAGCCATTTTGATCAATATTTTTGGAGGTATTGTTCGCTGTGACAGAGTTGCCAATGGTGTTGTTGAAGCTTATAAAAACATTGGCGAAATAAATGTTCCGATAATTGTTCGCTTACAGGGCACCAATGCAGAAGGTGGTAAGAAAATAATTGATGAATCAGGCTTGAAAGTATACTCTGCCATCACATTAAAAGAGGCTTCAGATTTAGTACAACAAATTGTCAATTAACCAATCAACAAAATAAAGAAAGCGGGATTACTCAAGTGAGCAATCCCGCTTTTATATAAGCTGTACTTTCACTACCATTTTACCGGCTTACGGCGCACCGGCATAGACATGCATCGTGCACCTCCACCTCCTCGCGACAACTCAGAACCTCCTATAGTTACCACATATTTTTCGTATTCTTTTAAATCAACGGCTCCACTGATTACATCATTGGCCTTAATGATTTCAAAACCATTTTTATTCATCTCTTCCATGGTGTAAACGTTTCGGGCATAACCTAAAACTTTACCTGGTCCCATGGCAAAGAAGTTGGCTCCACTGTGCCATTGTTCACGTTCCTGCGTCCATATATCACTTGAACCACCACAGCAAATTGGTTTCATATCCATTCCCAGATCCTTAAGACAAGAAACGAGATTTTCTTTTTTCTCGATTGAAGCTACTTCACCATTATCAACAGTAATTAAGATGGTACTGTAGCGACTGTCCTTCATAATTAACGGTTCATACACCATACAGGCATCCTTATCAAGGAAGGTAAAGACCATATCCAAATGGATGAATGACTCGGGCGTGTCAGGTAGTTGCTGTACCACTACATAATGACGATCTTTCTTTTGTTTTAGCTGGTTAATTATAAAGTCAATTCCCTGCGATGATGTACGGGCACTATTACCAATCACTAATACGTCATCACGAGCTATTTGTACATCACCACCTTCTATCATGGTTTCAGCACCAACATTATAGAAGTTAAGCGGATTAACAGTTTGTGTTTTAAAACGAGCCGAATGATTAAAAATTGCCTCCATTACAATTGCCTCCCGTTCACGTACCTTATTGGCCATTTTCGAAATCAACACTTTATCGAACATGGTCACACTGGCATCGCGTGTAAAGAAAAAGTTATGTAATGGTCTTAATGAGTAACGATCATCCGATAAAAAGGTAGTAAGTGAATCGGTTTTTAAACTTACACCTTCAATTAGCTGGCGCGCCAATTCTGGAGCAGGCAACTCAAGCAAGTCTTCTTTAATATTCAATACCTGCTCATAAGTACAAATCTTTTCAATCAGGCTAAGCTTAATCTTTGGTTGCTCCAATATTTCAGCCAACAGATCTTTAACCTGGTATGTTTGTGTTACTTTTTCCAGAACGCCTGAAAACTGCTTGTATTCATCAACAGCAACTGATAAGTTCAGAATATCACTATACAATGCACGCTCTGCATTAGATGGCGTCATATTCTCAACCTCTTTTCCCGGTGTGTGTAATATTACACCTTCCAATTCTCCAATTTCAGAGAACACCCCGGTATCTACCGTTTTTATCATGGACTATTTGGTTTAAATATTATTTGGTTTCTTCTTCGTCGCAAATTTAAAAACCAAAAGCAATTAAAAAAATGATTGAATGCACTTCTTTAAATAATTAAGCATTAGAGAGTAATGCATAAAAATACAGCCCAGTGAATATTTACTCATTCATTAACCCAAACTAAATGAAAATCCTGATGAAAGAGGCAAAGGCAATTTCTCTTTTACCTTGTTTTTATCCCATTGTTCAAACAAGCCCTGCTGATAGGTTTTTGCCCTTTCTTTGTCATTTATAAATACTGCTGACATCAACTTTCCACCAGCATAGTACATAAAACGATGTATATCCCGATCTTCTTCTTCAATAAGTTCTTGCTGACCGGGAATGACTGATTCGTAACCAGCCGAAAACATAAACAATCCGAACACCTCTGTCTTAAGACGATAAGGTGGTAGTTTATGTTCCTCCGGCAACCCCAAAACATTCAGAGCAGCCAGTTTCCCCTGATGTTCTGCTGCATGCCACAAACCGGTAATGACACCCCGGGCGTGTTGAGCCACATCACCAGCAGCTAAAATATCTTTATCTGAGGTTTGTAAATATTCATCAACAACAATACCACGTTCTACCTTTAAATCGGCCTTAACAGCCAGTTCTACATTAGGTATAGCTCCCGTACATGCTATTATAGCATCAAACTCAAGTTCCTGCCCCTGTATATTGACACTGTAAGCATCATTTTTTTTATAAACAGATGTTACAGACACGCCCGAAAAAAGCTTAACATCACGGGCCAGCATTTTTTCAACCAAAACATTAAGCAACGATTCGGGAAAAAGTCTTTGCAATGGTTGTTTCATACGGCTGGCCAAAATCACCTGTTTCCCTTTTCTTATCAATTGATCAGCGGTCTCTACTCCCTCTACTCCCCCGCCAATAATTAAAAACCGCTCCTTATCCGCACAAGCCTCAAGTACCTGATCTACATCATAGGCATTTTGCACTCCATAGATTTCATTTTGCTCAATACCAGTTAGTTTAGGCACAACAGAGGCAGCTCCTGTTGCCAGCAATAATTTACCATAGCTAAATACCTTACCCGATTTAGTGCTAATCATCTTTTCAGCACTATCAATGTTAATAACCCTGTCAAACAGCAAAATCACGTCATTATCCTTATACCATTTTTCATCGGCTATTTTAAACTCGTCCTTATCAAAACCACGCACCATGTTTTTATTAATTTTTGTGCGTTTATATGGCAATCTATCTTCTCCGTGAATAAGTAAAACCTGCCGTGCATCACCATTCTCACGAAGAGTTCTGATAAAACTTATGGATGCTATACTTGCTCCTATCGCTATAATTGGATAGTTATGAAAACTCATATCTTAATTTTTAAATACGATAATTAAAAATGATAATTAATATCTTTGTAATTCTTATTGATTATAACAATTCGAATCCGTTTGGGTTGAATACTATTACAAAGAATGAAAAAAAGACGAATACTGGCCTTTCCATTTTTATTAATTAGCCTGGTGGCAGGTGCCCAGCAACACTTTGATTTTAACCTCTTCAACGGCTCAGGTGAGCTTCGCTCTATCTTTGTGCAACGTCATCGCCTGAACGATAAATACACCTTAAACCTGGATGCAGGCTCTTATGTTGGCTTAGGTAATAACATATGGACAAGATGGGGATTCAGAGGAAATATCAGTCGAAAGATTAATGATTTCTATAGTTGTGATATAGGCTTCATGTATAACAGGGTTCATTACGAAGATGACATTATTATTGAGGACGTTACCGAAAGAATGGATGTTACTCGTCACGAATACAGACCCCATCAAGCCTTTCATATTAGTTATCCCAGATTTCAGGCCTCATCATTAAAGCACCGGTTTCGTCTTGAAGAGCGAATTTTCACCCAGGTTCATAGCGACATTCGCAATTTTAAAATGCGCTTGCGCTATCGTGTTATGAACCAAGGCAGATTTGATGGCAAACCAATAGCTCCTAAATCTATCTTCTATCGCACATTTGCAGAGTTTAATTTCAATATATATCAAGAGGCAGAAGATGTATTCTGGGTACGTGGTCGTTATTGCATGGGACTTGGTTATATGTTTAGTTCAAAACTGAGTGCTGATGCCAATTACTACTTTGAACACACTAAAGTGGCCAGTGGTAAAGATCCGGTGATAACACATATTTTTAAGGTTACATTACGACAAACATTATATTGGAATCAGTAAATTCTATTAAACTTTAGTTCAATCTGAGGTATGAGATTTAAATCGAACTCAGATTATAATATCCATTTATAAAAAAATGGTGTAATTTTAGCGTTAAACAATAAAAGTATGGATCAACCAGGCACATCAAAGGCGATAACCAAGTTTTTACTACACCTACATCCACCAAGAATCAATGCCCAGGCAATTAAGTACACGCGTACTTTTGGCTTAGGTGGCATAGCAGCCCTATTGTTTGTGTTGTTATTCATAACTGGTATGTTGCTTCGGTTTATCTATGTTCCTTCCGAAAAAGGAGCCTATGATTCCATTATCTATTTACAGGAACAAGTTCTTTTTGGTGAGCTCTTGCGAAACATGCACTATTGGAGCGGTATGCTATTGGTTATAGTATCATTTCTTCATGTTATCAGGGTATTTTACAGCCAATCCATCTATTTTGAACGAAGAAAAAACTGGATATACGGACTGGTATTAATGTTTTTAGTGATAATGTCCAATTTTACGGGCTACCTGCTTCCATGGGACCAATTGGCTTATTGGGCCGTTACAATCATGACCAACATGCTTAGCTATATTCCTGTTATTGGTGAAACTTTGGCATCATTGGTTCGTGGTGGCACCGAAGTGAATGAAGGAACATTGTTACGATTCTACCATTTTCATACAGGCCTTTTACCTCTTTTAATGGTATTTGTTATGAGCATCCATTTTTGGCTGGTGCGAAAAGCCAAAGGCGTTACAGTGGCCGACGCATCTAAAAAAGAAATGGTAAAGACCAATCCTGAATTGGTTTATAAAGAAATTGTTGTTGCCCTGGGACTTATTTTATTGCTCATTGTGTTCTCAATGGCAGTTGATGCACCACTACTAGATAAAGCCAATCCACTGGTTAGTCCTAATCCGAGTAAAGCACCCTGGTATTTTATGGGATTTCAGGAGCTACTGCTTCATATGCATCCTGGATTTGGCATATTTATAGTTCCTGTTTTAGTTACAGCTTTTCTTGTTTACATCCCATTTATTAAAGACACGAATGTAAATACCGGTGTTTGGTTTAATTCTGCAGTTGGCAAGAAAATTACCATTTGGTCGGCTATATATGCCATTGTTTTTACAATGCTAATTATTGTTGGCACTGAATATGTCCTTAATTTCCAGCAATGGATGCAAGACCTGCCGGTATTAATAACAACCGGCTTATTACCAATTGTAATATATGTTGCGCCGACTTACGGATTTCTGTTACTAATTAAGAATAAATTGAAAGCCGGCAAAATTGAGATGATAATGGCGCTTGTTACCATTTTATTGACAGGCTACCTGGTCATGACATTTGTTGGAAGCTTACTAAGAGGAGAAGGCATGCATTTATTTGCATAAAACACAAACTATGGATTTTATTAAGAAAATAACAAGGCGCAGTTTTATTAAAAAGGCCATATTTACTTTGGTTTCACTTGAGTTAATTTATGTGCTTACCAACCTTCTTAAGAAAGGTAATGAAGCCAAAGCACCTGAAAACCTGTTTAATGCCGGTGAGGTTGACCTGTTTGAAAATGGGCAGGTTTACCCTTTCAGTACTGAACGTTTTTACCTTTCGCGATTGAAAGATGGTGGTTTTCTGGCCTTGTCTACTAAATGTACACACTTAGGCTGTACCATTCAGTTCAAAACTAAAGAGGATAAGTTTCAATGTCCCTGCCATGCTTCGGCTTTTAATAAACACGGTGATGTTTTAGCGCCGCCTGCTATACGTGCCTTGGATCTTTTTCCGGTTAGTATTGTTGACAACAAAGTGCTGGTCGACACTGCCAATCCTGTGAAACGAAACAAATATGATCGCTCACAAATAACATACGCATAGATGATTAATACGCGACAATATAACAATATCACATTGGCGCTGGTGGGTGCATTAATTTTGCTTTTGCCGGCTTATCTGCTCATTAAAACATACAGTGTTTCATCTTCAGTTGCAACAACAGAAGAGCCCCATTTTGTTGGTCGGGAAACCTGTATTGAATGTCACCTGCCCGAATATAATGACTGGGTTGGCTCGCACCATGACAGAGCCATGGACATTGCCAATGACACAACTGTTCTTGCCAATTTTAACAATGTAACAATTGAGGGAAATGGCATGACACATCGTGCTTTTATGAAAGACGGTAAGTTTATGGTTAATACCGATGGTGAAGATGGCAGCATGCAGGATTTTGAAGTGAAATACGTTTTTGGATTCACACCACTGCAGCAGTTTTTAGTTGAATTTGATGGCGGACGTCTGCAAACACTGCCCTTAACGTGGAATACATTAGACAGCGTGTGGTATCATATGGTCGACTCGGTATACAGTGATCAGGATATTCATCATGACAATTGGTTACACTGGACTAACCAGGCACAAAACTGGAATAGTATGTGTGCCGATTGCCACTCAACCAACCTGCAAAAGAATTATGATCATATAAATGATACCTACCATACCACCTGGTCGGAGATTGATGTGAGTTGTGAAGCTTGTCATGGCCCTTCTTCTAACCACCTGAAATGGGCTGCTTTACCTGAGTATGCTCGCGATGAATATGAAAACTATGGCCTGCCAATTAAAACAAGCGGCATTAATAATGAAGAATATGTCGATAACTGCGCCCGATGCCACTCTCGACGCAGCTCATTAAGTGATTTTGATTACACAACTCAGAATATCCATAATCATATCATTCCTAACCTGCCCGATGTTCCAACCTGGCACCTCGACGGACAGATACTGGATGAAGATTACGTGTATGCATCATTTACGCAAAGTAAGATGTATACCAAATATCGCGAGGTTCAATGTAATGACTGTCATAATGTACACAGTGGCAAATTATTATTTGATGATGACTACAATGCACTTTGCCTGCAATGTCACACAGCCGATATTTACGACACGCCAGATCACCACTTTCATAAGATGGAAGGCATGCCGGGCGAAGCTGTTACATCGTACGATGGCATTACTTACGAAGTAGGTTCCGGAACCTTATGCATCAATTGTCACATGCACGGAGGTTATTATATGGGTGTTGACTATCGTCGTGATCATAGTTTCAGAATACCAAGACCTGATTTATCGATCAAATATGACGTACCTAACGCCTGTAATCAGTGTCATGCTGATAAAAGTAACCAGTGGTCAGAAAACTACATTACCCAATGGTATGGCGAAAACAGAACCTTCCATTTTGCTCAGGCCTTTGACGATGCCAGAAATGGAAAAAAAGAGAGCCTTAATCGCTTAAAAGGTATTATTGGTGATGAGCTTTATCCACATAACATCCGCGGCCTTTCTGTACAATACATAGGTAACTACTTCCAGGATTCGCTAAAAAAAGAGGTGGAAACCTATTTGGGTAATTTATATCCCGACATCAGACTGGCAGCTGTCAGAGCCATACAATTAACTAGTGAAGATGATTTGAATTTACTCTACCCTATGCTGCGTGATGATACAAAAGCCATACGAACAGAGGCGGCACGCATTATATCAACAGCCGGTCTTGAGCAAATACCATCAAAGCACCAAAAGGCATATGATAAAGCCATTAAAGAGTATGAAGCGATATTGATATACAATGCCGACTTCCCGATTGGTAAGTTTAACCTTGCTAACTTCTACTATAACCAGAGTAGCTATAGTGAGGCTGAATCGTTTTACCTGAAAGCTCTTAAGCAAGATGAAGAGCTACATTTTATCAAACTTAACCTGGCCTACTTATACAATAGAATTCAGAAGAATGACAAAGCAGAGTTACTGTTTCGCGATTACCTGAAGCACGAACCGGAAGATGCACAAGCCATGTATTCCTTTGGTCTATTGTTGTCAGAGCTAAAAAAATACGATGAGTCGCTTACATTCCTTGTTAAATCGTATGAGATAAATCCTCACCGTCCGCGGGTGGCACATAACATTGCCATGATGTACGATTTCAGGGGCAACAAAGCAGAGGCTGAACGATACCTGAAGCTCGAAATAAGAAACTTCGAATCTTATAACAGTAATGCTGAATTATTGCGCTACTACATAACCAACACGATGAATAGCAAGGCAAAACAGCTGGCACTAAGTATGAAACAAAAATATCCTGATGTACAGGAATTAGATCAGGTGTTGAAACAATTGAAATAATCTCACCACAGAGCCCTGCATGAAACAACCATTTGAATTAAAGGTAGTACCTATTAAACTGAAAGGTACTACCTTTTGAGCTAAAAGGTTTAACCTTTTGAACCGAAAGGTACTATCTTTTGAACTGAAAGGTTTAACCTTTTTAAACCAAAGGTTAAACCTTTTACATTACTGGGTTAAACAATGGGTTTAGAACCACAATCTGCATTAACCTTAATTAACCCAAAAGTGTTTATTTACGGCCATTGTGTGCATTATATCATGTTTTAATTACTTGCAAAAAGAATATATTTGTCCTCAGCTATAAGTTGCTGTTAGTAAATTATAGTTTGTCCCATTCCTGTAACACTTTAACCAGTGTATGTCCATAAAGTCGGGTGATTGAGCAATATCGCAGTGACTGCACTTTATAGACAAACACTAATTGAAATTCAGTTTAATAATTATATCTGCTTGCATTACAGCAAGGCTTTAAAAAACTAACCAAATGAAGCAATTATTATTTTTATTACTGACGTTCTGTATGGTTTCAAATACAGTAACTGCGCAGTTTGATTTAAATGCGCCTGTTCCGGTCGATCCCGAGGTCCGTACAGGTGTTCTTGATAACGGAATGACCTATTACATCCGTTACAATCAAGAGCCTAAAGAGCGTGCCAGCTTCTACATTATTCAAAATGTAGGTGGTATTCTTGAAGATGATTCACAAGATGGATTAGCTCACTTTTTAGAGCATATGGCCTTTAATGGCACAAAGCATTTCCCTGGCAAGGGGGTAATCTCATCGCTTGAAAAGCATGGTATTGCCTTTGGTCGTAACATCAACGCCTATACAGCTCAGGATGAAACAGTTTATAACATCTCAAATGTGCCGGTAGCTCCTAACGGACTAATGGACACATGCTTACTTATTTTACACGACTGGTCTAACTACCTGTTACTTGAAGAGGAGGAAATTGATGCTGAACGTGGTGTAATTTCTGAAGAATGGCGTACACGTCGTGATGCCGGTTTCAGAACGCGTAACCAGATGATGCCTGCTTTATTAAACAACTCAAAGTATGGGGAACGCGATGTAATTGGTGAATTAGATGTAATCAAAGGCTTTGAATACGACGAGTTACGTCGTTTTTATCACGATTGGTATCGTACCGATTTGCAAGCCGTTGCTGTTGTAGGTGATTTTGATGCGGCTGAAATGGAGAAAAAAGTCGTTGAGCTATTCTCAAAAATTCCTGCTGTTGACAATCCTAAAGAGCGCTACGAAGTTATAGTTGAGCCAAAGGCAGAAACAACTTTCAAGCTTGCATTAGATAAAGAAAATCCACAATCAAGCGTTGCCTTATATGTTCGTCACCAGGCAGAAGCTGCCGCTGACAAAAACCACAATACGCTTAAGACAAACTATATGCGTAGCCTCATTAAAAGCATGATCAGCACGCGTATCAATGAGCTCTTACAAAAAGGAAATCCACCGTTTATTAATGGTTCTGTTGGTTTCTCCGATTACCCAAGAACGGTATCATTAATGAGTATCAACACAACTGCTAAGGAAAATGAGGAAGCAAAAGCTTTTGAAGCTATCCTTACAGAGGTTGAGCGTGTTAAGCGCTTTGGTTTTGCAGAAGGGGAACTGGAGCGAATGAAAGCGCAGATGTTAATGGGGTATGAAAACTACTACAAGCAGCGTGATAAGATTTCGCATGATAGTTACTGTAAAGAAATAGCTTCATTGTACCTTGAGAATGTACCAATGCCAGGTATTGAGTACGAATTCAAGTTTGCTCAGGCTATCATTCCGGCTATCACAACTGAAGAGCTAAAGGACTATTTCAATAAAATGTACACGCAGGAAAACCGTGTCATTATCGTAACAGGACCTGAGAAAGAAGGAGTAACTCACCTTAATGAAGCTGAGGCATTGGCTATTGTTAAAAAAGTTGAGAATGATGCCACTATCACTGCCTACGTTGATGAAGCAGTAAGCTCATCATTGGTTGAAGAATTACCAGTTAAAGGCAAAGTGGTATCAGAACGTGCCTTACCTGAATTTGATGCTGTTGAGTGGACATTAAACAATAACACTAAAGTTGTATACCGCTATGCTAATTACAACAAAAACCAGGTAGCTTTAAGCAGTTATAGTAAAGGTGGTTCATCATTATACGATGTAGCCGATTTGCCATCAGCAAGTATGGCGGGCGACTTTGTTCCTGCCTTTGGTATTGGTAATTACGATGCTATTGCGTTGCAAAAGGCCCTGACAGGTAAAAAGGCTCAGGTAGGTTTTGACATCAGCGGACTTTCCGAGTCTGTATCCGGAAGCAGTCGTACCGAAGATTTTGAAACCATGATGCAGCTGGCCTACCTGCATTTTGAGCAACCTCGTTTCGACGAAGAAGCATATAATGCACTAATGGCACGCTATATGGCTTATGTGGCCAACATGGGCGACAATCCTAAAAAGATTATGCAGGATAGCATCAGCCAAATTCGTTCGAACTACCACGAGCGTAACCTGATCTTTGATACCGATTATCTAAAGAAGGTTTCATTTGATCGAATGGAGGAAATATACAAAGAGCGTATTAGTAACGCTGCCGACTTTACTTTCTTTATTGTAGGTGATATTGAAAAAGAAGTAGCTAAAGAAATGGCTGCGAAATACCTTGGTGCCATCTCATCCAACGATGCAAAAGAAAACTGGAGAGACAATAATGTAAGTGGCCCGGAAGGAGTTACGAAGAAAACAATCCCTGTTAAATTATCAGAACCCAAAGCTACTGTTCAAATTTTCTACAACAGCGAACTGGATTATACACCTGAAAACCGCATTGGACTATCATTTATAAGTGCCGTGCTTCGTTTACGTTATACTGAAAGCATTCGTGAAAAAGAAGGCGGAACATATGGCGTAGGTGTCAATGCATCAACAAGTCATTATCCTAAATCGAAAGGAACCGTTGCTATTCAATTCGATTGCGACCCGGATCGCGCTAATGATTTAATTCCATTGGTATATGCCGAAATAGATAAATTGATTAAGGCAGGTGCAACAACCGAAGATTTGGATAAAACACGCAAGAATATTCTTAAAAGCCGTGCTGAAAGCAAAGAGCAGAATAGTTACTG
>JAKSBD010000460.1 GCA_022361295.1 Bacteroidales bacterium | reverse complement strand
GAATGGGTAAGCCTTTAACAGAGAGGTTAAAAGCAGATTGGAAGCAACTTAATTTTTAATAAAGTTGTTTCAAAGTTATATTGAAAATCAATTCGTCACTCTTGAAATTTTCCAACAACATTAAACAACTTCAATAAAAAAAACCGGCAGCTATTTAATAACTGCCGGTTTTTATATTTCTGAAGACTCAATTAAGCAAATTGAGCTAGTGTCTTCTTAATAATTGCAATTGCTTCACGCAATTCTTCTTCGTTGATTACCAAAGGAGGAGCAAATCGAATAATGTGCTCGTGAGTTGGCTTGGCAATCAAACCGTTCTCTTTCATGGCTACACATACATCCCATGCTGTTTTACCATTCTTAGGTTTGATAGCTACGGCATTTAATAATCCTTTACCGCGTACCAGTTCAATCATGTCTGATTCGATGCTAAGCATCTCTTCACGGAATATTTTACCTAAACGCTCAGCGTTTTCAGCAAGATTCTCGTCTTTAATAACATCAAGGGCAGCAATGGCAACTTTACATCCAAGTGGGTTACCACCATATGTTGATCCATGCTCACCTGGCTTAATAACTAACATTACTTCGTCGTTAGCCAATACAGCTGACACAGGGAATACACCACCTGAAATAGCTTTACCAAGAATTAAGATATCCGGCTTAACTTCTTCGTGGTCGCAAGCTAACAATTTACCCGTACGTGCAATACCAGTCTGTACTTCGTCAGCAATGAAAAGTACATTCTTCTCTTTACACATCTCAGAAGCTTTCTTTAAATAGCCACTGTCCGGCACAAATACACCAGCCTCGCCCTGAATAGGCTCAACTAAGAAACCTGCTACGTTAGGATCTTCAAGTTCTTTAGCCAATGCATCAATATCATTGTAAGGAACAGTTACGAATCCAGGTGTGTATGGTCCAAATCCTTTGTATGAATCAGGATCGGTAGACATAGAAATGATGGTGATGGTACGTCCGTGGAAGTTATCGGCACAAACAATTATTTTAGCCTGGTTTTCTGGAATACCTTTAACATCATATCCCCATCTGCGACAAAGCTTTATAGCTGTTTCATCAGCTTCGGCACCTGTGTTCATAGGCAACACTTTGTCAAAACCAAAATACTTGGTCATGTACTCTTCAAACTCTCCCAATACGCTGCTGTAGAAAGCGCGTGATGTCAAAGTAAGTTGCTGAGCCTGTTCTGTAAGGGCATTGATAATTTTTGGGTGACAGTGTCCCTGGTTAACTGCTGAATAAGCAGATAGGAAGTCAAAATACTTTTTGCCTTCAACATCCCAAACGTAGATGCCTTCTCCTTTTTCAAGAACAACTGGTAGTGGGTGGTAATTATGTGCTCCGTACTTGTCTTCACGTGCAATGTAATCTGCAGGTGTCATCTTCTTATTGGTCATGATACAGATTTAATAGGTTATTATTATCATTTATTTGGTTTGCTCAAAAATAGAAGAATTAATGAGAAAATAAACGCGTAATAAGCTGAGTTTTATCATTAGTTTTCTGTTTTGATATAAACTTATCGGGTTACTTCAGCTAATTGCGATGGATCAGCCGTTGAGTTGGCTGCTTTTGTTTGACTATCTGCTATAGCGCAGCCTGGAACCACCTTATCGCAAAGAAAATCGATTGTTGTCTTTTACCTAAGTGTTATTGCACAGCTTAGAAGTGACATGTTGCAAAGAAAATAGACAGCTGTTGTGCATATAAACGCTAGTGCGCTGCATAGAAACACTTCATCGCAACGAAGAACAGCTGCTGTTGTCTGACTAACTGTTATTGCACAGCTTAGAAGAGCCTTATCACATAGAAGAATTGCTACAGTTGCCTTAAGAATCGTATATGTAACAGACAGAACTGCTATTGCAGGCTTACATGCACATTTTTATGCATTACATGTGCAATTCTGTGCGTTACATGAGCGATTCTGTGTGTTACATGGGCAAATCTGCGCGTTACATCAGCTGTTTTAGCTGTTACATGGGGAGTTCTTTTATCCGCATTCGTATTTATTAATGTCGCATGAGCTGTTTGCTGCATTACATGGCCTTTTTAATTTGTTACACGCGCAGTTTTGTCCTCTGTTACTGCTATTCGTATGACAACATAAAGATATTGTGCCTCCTCCGTATGGAAGATATAGATTGTTGTTGCTTTTTCTTACACAAATCTATCCTGCTAAATTCTTTATTACTGTTTAATAAACTATTTTTACGGGTTTAATAATAAAAAAGACTGAATGTTATTAGGCGGAACATTATTGAATGTGATTACGGTAGCTGCCGGAAGTGCTATTGGAATGGTAGTTGGCAACCGAATTCCTGAAAAGATTACCAAAGGAGTTTTTCAGGCATTGGGACTGTTTACCCTTGTGCTTGGAGTCAACATGGCCATTAAAGGGCAGATGCTGATGGCCATTGTGTTTAGTTTGATTATTGGTACCATATTAGGAGAATGGATGTCCATAGAATCAGCTGTCGATGGTTTATCTGATAAGATCAAAACCCGTCTTAAACTTGAAAATTCTAAGTTCTCAGAAGGCTTACTTACCGCCTTTTTACTGTATTGCATCGGTTCTATGACTATATTGGGAGCCATTGATGAAGGCATGGGCAAAGGTTCTGAAATATTAATGACCAAAGCCGTAATGGATGGTTTCTCATCTATTGCACTGGCCTCTGTGTTTGGGCTTGGTGTTGGTATGTCGGTTATTCCATTGTTTATCTTTCAGGGAGGCATTACCTTATTGGCTTATATGCTGGGTGATTTTATTGCCCCTGAAGTAATAACAGAATTAACAGCAGTAGGAGGTATTCTTTTAGTAGGCTTGGGAATAAATATTCTGGAGATAAAAAAAATTAGGATCATGAATATGTTGCCATCTCTTATTGTAATTATTATAATGGTGTGGTTAAGTTCATTCTTCTAATTAACCATTAACCATTAATCAACAAAACAACACACATTGGAAGCAAATACTAAATCACTACTTATACAAATGTTTGAAAAGTGGGCTGGCGAGGAGGCTCGCTCATTTGTTATGTTACCGCCATCAGGATCATACCGTGAGTATTATCGCATAACAGGGCGATCAAAATCAGCTATGGGAGCCTATAACTCAGATGGCAAAGAGAACCAGGCTTTTCTGGAGTTTTCAAGGCATTTTAAAACGAAGGATTTACCTGTTCCTGAAATTTATGATACGGATACTGACAACAACGTTTATTTACAGGAAGACCTGGGCGATGTTACATTGTACAGTTTTCTTCAGGGTATTCGAAAAGGAGATGACTTTCCTGATGAGTTGCTTAATTTTTATCAAAAGACACTTAAAAAACTAATTTGCTTCCAAATAAATGGTGGTGAAGGTCTCGATTATGCTAAGTGTTATCCGCGTGAGGCTTTTGACAGGCAGTCAATGCTTTGGGATTTACACTATTTTAAATATTACTTTTTAAAACTGGCCCGTGTTCCATTTGATGAGCAGGCCCTGGAAGATGATTACCACAAACTAATTAATTTCCTGCTGGAGGTGAAGCATGATTATTTCCTTTACCGCGATTTTCAGTCAAGAAATGTAATGGTAGTTGAAGATGAACCATGGTTTATTGACTACCAGGGAGGGCGTAAAGGTGCTTTGCAATATGACCTGGCGTCACTGTTATATGATGCTAAAGCCGATATACCACAAGAGGTAAGAAAGCAATTGCTTGATTACTATATGGAAGAGTTGGGGAATTATCAGGAAGTCAACCAAAAAGAATTTGTGTGCCATTACTACGGCTATGTGCTTATTCGCATTATGCAGGCAATGGGAGCATATGGGTTCCGCGGTTTCTACGAAAAGAAGGAGCATTTTTTAAAGAGTATTCCTTACGCTATTGAAAACTTAAAGTATTTACTTGAGCATGTGGATCTGGGCATTGAATTGCCAACCCTGTTTGCGGCGCTGAAGAATGTTACCGAGTCAGAAGATTTGATGACTATTGGTAAAAGTGATTCATTGCTAACCGTTAGAATAACAAGTTTCTCTTATAAGCGGGGTATTCCGATTGATGTATCGGGTAACGGTGGCGGCTTTGTTTTCGACTGCCGTGCTATACACAATCCGGGACGCTATCCTGAATATGCTGATAAAACAGGTAAGGATGAGGAGGTGATTGCTTTCTTTAGTAAAGAGCCAGAAATGTCGGCCTTTTTGCAGGATGTGTATTCAATCGTAGAAAAATCAGTTGAGAAATATATTTCAAGGGGCTTTAAAAACCTGATGGTCAACTTTGGATGTACAGGAGGACAGCATCGTTCTGTTTTTAGTGCAGAATCTTTAGCAACTCATCTTCAACATAAATATAAATTAAACGTTGAGTTAAAACATGTAGAGCAAGAAATGAAGAAGTAGACGTTTTAACATGGCAAAGAAAAAGTGTAAAGACAAAGAAAAACTAAAGAATCCTGTGGTGAAGGAAAGTCATATCTACGAATGTAAAAAGTGTGGTATCGGCTCCAAAAAAGAGGATAAATTGTGTAAACCTAAAAAGATCAAATAATTGTGAATGCAATGATTTTTGCGGCCGGCCTTGGTACGCGTCTGAAACCATTGACAGATAAATTACCAAAAGCTTTGGCTCCGTTTAATGGTCAACCTCTTTTGTGGCATGCTATTAAAAGTATGGAAAAGGTCGGGGCAGAACGTATAGTTGTTAATGTTCACCATTTTGCAAGTAAGATAATTGACTATATCAATGCTAACAAATGGGAAGCTGAAGTTGTAATTTCCGATGAATCAGATTTATTGCTTGATACAGGTGGCGGACTATTAAAAGCTCAATCTATATTCATTCCGAATAAGTCAATATTTATAAGGAATGTAGATATTATCACATCTACAAATATAGAAAGTTTCATATATTCGCATCGCTCAAACAAAAACGATGCAACTTTAATGGTTAAGAAACGTAGCACATCCCGTTACCTTGTTTTTGATGAAGGTATGCAATTGTGTGGTTGGAAAAACATTAAAACCGGCGACGAAATAAAAGTCAGAGAGGTTGAAAAGAGTATTGATTTAGCTTTTAGCGGCATGCATATTGTCGAGCCGCATCTGTTAAATATGTTGGGTGAAGTGAGGCCTTTTTCAATCATAAAGGCATACCTTGAATTGGCTAAGGACAGAAAGATAACAGGTTATCAGGTTGCCGATGAGGAACCATGGTTTGATGTAGGAACCATCGAAAAATTAAAAGAAGCAGAAACGTTATATAAACCAGGGAATTAAACTAAAGTATAATGAGTGAAATTCAGAGTGGAACCGGGCGACGAAGATTAGGAGACCCGTTTCAGAAATTTATTAAATTTTTCACCAGTGGTAGTGCCTTGTTAATGATTGCAACTGGCGTAGCGGTTGTTTGGGCTAATGTTGACCACGATAGCTATCATCATTTTTGGCACAGCCCGTTTGGCATTTCATCAGAATTGTTTAGTGTTGAAATGGGACTGATGCACTGGATTAACGATGGCTTGATGGCCATATTCTTTTTTGTGGTCGGACTAGAGATAAAACGTGAGTTTTTAGCAGGTGAGCTAAGTTCATTTAAACAGGCGTCATTACCTATTTTTGCAGCTATAGGCGGAATGGTGATACCTATTGTTTTGTACTTCACATTTGGATTTGAAGGGGTAGCAGCTAAAGGATGGGGTATTCCAATGGCCACAGATATTGCATTTTCACTAGGTATCCTGTCATTGTTAGGCAAACGTGTACCTTTAGCTCTTAAAGTATTTTTAACAGCTTTAGCCATTGTTGATGACTTAGGTGCTGTATTGGTTATTGCATTATTCTATGGTGGTGATTTAAACTGGACATACCTGATGATTGCCGGTATATTATTACTTGTTTTAACCGTTGCTAACCTGCGAAATATCCAGGATTTGAAAATTTATACCTTCTTTGGTTTTATCATCTGGTATTTGTTCCTTCAGTCGGGTGTTGACGGACCGGGATCAGGCTTGCATGCTACCATTGCCGGTGTGTTAATTGCATTCACCATTCCTGCGCGTCCAAAGGTGCATATCAATGAGTTTCTTGCCAGGATTAAATCCGGTTTAACACGATTTGATTCTGTGCCTAAAAGTGAAAATGAACGCGTATTAACAGATGATCAGTTATATGCCATCAATGATGTGGAATACAGTGTGAAGAAAGTGCAGAGTCCATTACAGTTTATTGAGCATCAGTTTCATGGTTTCATCAGTATGTTTGTTTTACCAATTTTCGCATTAGCAAATGCCGGTGTTACAATATTCCATCATGGTGAGGGTAGTGGTGAAGTATTTACAACTTTATCTTTTGCCATCGCCTTCAGTCTGGTACTGGGTAAAGGTATTGGTATAACCTTCTTCTCCTGGTTAGCTGTCAGGTTGGGTATTGCAGTTAAACCTAAATATTCATCATGGTTGTCATTCCTTGGGCTGGCGTTTCTTGGTGGTATTGGTTTTACCATGTCGATATTTATTGCCAGCCTCGGTTTTAAAGGAAGTGCAGATATATTGAATCAGGCCAAAATAGGTATTTTCATCGGTTCAATTGTGGCCGGTTTATTAGGTTTTTACCTGTTAAAGTATTCCTTAAAAAAGGATGAAGAAAGCAAACCGGTAACGACGAGGTAAATTCGTTATTATATATGAAGGAGCGCCTGTAGGGTGCTCCTTTTTTGATGTGTGATGTTATGCCATTGTCAATTCAGCCCATTCAGAGCTGATATCCTTTCGCAGGACGTGCCACCGGTTTCACCGGCGGTTATTCATATTAAGCCCATTCAGGGCTTTTTCAAATCAACCAATCAACAAATAACCCAATTAACACACCAACAAATCAACAGTTAATTAATCCGAATAACTACTTTTGTGGCAATAACGGATCTCATGGAACAATTCATCACAAATCATCTTGGAGAGTTTGCAGCTCTTGTTACTGCTATTTGCTGGACATTCACTTCTTTATCCTTTGAGTCGGCGGGTAAGAAGGTTGGTTCCATGTCTGTCAATATCATTCGTTTGGTAATGGCTATCGGCCTATTGGGTACCGCTCAGTATATCCGGTTTGGCTACTTTTTCCCCGAAGGTGCTGATACCTATCAGTGGTTTTGGTTATCGGTGAGTGGCTTGGTAGGGTTTGTTATTGGCGATATGCTTTTGTTCAGAGCCTTTGTGGTTGTTGGTGCACGCATATCAATGCTGGTTATGTCATTGTCGCCTCCTCTGGCTGCCTTGTTTGGCTGGGTGATACTTGGCGAACAGCTAACGCTTGCTCATGTAACTGGTATGTTGGTTACAATGGTGGGGATTTGCCTGGTAATATTGGGTAAACCCGATAAGGCCAGACGCATTGAGATTAAATACCCTGTAAAGGGAATATTGCTGGCATTTGGAGGAGCAGCAGGCCAGGGGCTGGGGCTTGTTTTAAGTAAACTGGGTATGGGCGATTATGATCCGGCTTCAGCAACAATGATTCGTGTTATAGCAGGTACTGTTGGCTTTAGTATTCTGTTTATTTTTACCGGACACTGGCCTAAGGTCATTAAGGCTTTAAGCTATGGGGCCGCCATGGTGCGCATTTCTATTGGCGCGTTTTTTGGACCGTTTCTTGGTGTATCATTTTCGTTGTTAGCCATTAAATACACTACCACAGGAGTGGCATCCACTATCATGGCCATAGTACCGGTTTTGATAATACCACCTGCTATTATCCTTTTTAAAGAACGGGTTACTTTAAAGGAACTTACAGGCGCAGTAATTGCTGTGTTGGGTGTTATCGTTCTGTTTAGCTTCTAACCTGTGATTTTCAGCATCACTTTAGCTGCAGTGAGCAAGGTACCGGTCATAATTATGATGGCAAAGAATATCATGCGGTAATCTGTTGCAAATGATTCTGCTATGCCGGCTTTAAGAATGCGTTTATTGTGATGTGATATAACAACAAAGCGAGGTATCACTCTTAAGTAGATGCCGTAAACAATACGTGCTAATAATAATCCAAGCAGCATGCCACCAATTATATCGCCAGGATAATGTACACCCATGTAAACGCGTGAATAAGCATTAATGGCAGCCCAGGCAAAAATAAATATACTGTAGGTTCTGTTTCTGAATAGTAAAGAGGTAAATAGTGCCAGACCAAACGAATTAGTGGAGTGGGAAGAGACAAAGCCATACATACCACCTCTTTTACCATTAATAAGGTGTACCAGGTATTGTAAGTCCTCATCGCGCGATGGTCGCAATCGTTCAATACCATGTTTAAATACATTAGTTGATATTTGATCGCATAATGTAATCAATAGCCCGATAAACAGTACTGTAACCAATCCTCTTAAGCCATGGTTTTTAAAAATAACATATGCCAGTGTCAGGTATAGCGGAACCCAGACTTCCTTGCTGGTGAACATCCAGAAGAAATTGTCCCAATACCCATTGTTGAAACTGTTGAGGAATAATAAAAGTTCTTTATCGAGTTCTATTAATGATTGCAGCAAGTCCATAACTTAAATTTGAATGCTAAAATTAAGTATTAATTATAAATTAAGGACATTGCCTGGCTGTTTCATTCTTAAAAAACTACATTTTGTTGTCTTTTTTAGTGCACATAGGCTCTACATTATGTAATTTGGGCTTCAGATTATAAAGACCTGTACCTGATTTTTACATGAAGAAAACGATTCATTATATATTCCTGATTTTTATTATTTGCCTGATAAGCGGCTCTGTCTCTGCTCAGAAATCAGAGATAAGGGGTGTTATTAAAGATGCCCGGGATAAAGATCCGATACCAATGGTAAATATTTATTTTAAAGGAACAACCATAGGAACGGTGAGTGGTGCAGATGGTATTTTCTTTTTGAAGAACAATACAAATGTCGATACACTTGTTTTTTCCTCCATTGGTTATCAAAATACCGAACTGGCCTACGCTGATAAGAAAAATCCTATTACTGTTTTCCTGCAACCTGAAGACGTTGAATTAACAGAAGTGTCGGTAAAGCCCGATGATAGCCGGATAAGGTCGTTAATGAAGAACCTGGTGAAGAATAAAACGCAGAACAATCCTGAGTTGCATGAGCGTTATTCATACGAGAAATACACCCGGTGGCAATACTCGGTAACCAATGTGGATAGTTCGATTATGCAATCCAATAACTTTCGTAATCATCAATCTCTATTCAGAACAGCCAAAGACGGCTCACGTTATTTGCCGGTATACTTGTCAGAGCAGGTAGTCAATAACGAGTTTCAGCGCAAACCATTGAAGCAGAAATCCACTATTGTTGCTGATAAAACCAAAGGACTGGGCGTATTGGGCGATTACGAAATAAGCGGCTATACATCAGGCCTGGACATGCAATATAATTTCTATACAAACTTCATTAAGATATTTGAAGAGAACTTTGTTAGCCCTGCTGCCACAAATGGTTGGTTTTATTACAACTACTACATTCAGGATAGTGTGATGACTGATCAGTCAAAGCATTTTGAAGTGTTGTTTGTGCCAAAGCGCAAGCACGATAAGGTGTTTAGAGGAACGATGTGGATTGACGAGGATGGCTTTGATATTGTTAAAATTAATGCAACGCTTTCGTCCAAAACCAACCTCAACTTTTTAAAGGATATGAGCCTTGAAGTAGAGTATCAGGTGCTGGATGGCGGACAGCCCTTTTATAAATCACAGAAAATAGATGCTAAGTTTGATTATCTGCCTTTTGATATTGGAGCCAGGCAACGCGAAATGGGCCTTGATTTTACTCAACAGGTTTCCTTTCGCCATATAAAAATAAACCCACAGGAAGAAATACAATTGAGTGCCCGAAGCTTAAGTTATGAGTCCATTAAACTCAATAACTCATACAACCGGAGTGAGTCTTACTGGGCCAATGCCAGACATATACAAATAAGTGATAAGGAAGAAGATATGTACCTGGCCATTGATTCCATAAATAATATACCCATCGTTAAGATAGCAGATAATGTAACCCGAATGTTTATGACGGGTTATTATGATATAGGTAAAATAGAGTTAGGGCCATACATGGACTTCTTTCAGGCCAATAAGATTGAAGGTTTTCGAATGTTCGTCGGTGGGCGCACAAGTAAAGAAATTAGTCGCAACTGGATGTTTTGGGGTGGTTTAGGGTATGGAACCCGTACAAAACGCTTTACAGGAGCATCGGGGCTTGGTTACAAGTTTAAAACGCCTAAGCGCAAGGTTTTTAAGTTGTTCTATGATGATCGGTATATCCGGATGGGAGAGAACCGCAAGATTCTATACCTGTATGAAAACATGCTGACCCCGTCGGAGAATAACCTTGTTTCTGCCTTTTTTGTCAGGGATGAGTTTAATGAATTGCATCGCCAGCAAAACGTAAGCGTTAACTATGAACATGAATGGCGCACGGGATTGTCAAGTCGTCTTAACCTTGAATATCGCAAGCAATTCTCTCCTGAGTATTATCCTTTTATCTACCAGTCTGAAGCGGTGGATGCAATTGACGTTTATGAGGCAACAGTTGATTTTCGATTCTCGTTCCAGGAAAAGATAATTGATGATGAGTTTATGCGCTTATATGTTTCAACCGATTATCCTATCATCAACCTGGCCTTTACAGCAGGTAGAGCTGAGTTTAACAATGTGAGTCACGACTATACCAAGTTACACGCCACTGTTAAACATAGGGTGAATATTGGGCAAACCTATTTCCGCTATGCCCTTGAGGGAGGAGCCATCTTTGGGAAAGTGCCATTTACCCTTTTGGAAATACCAAGAGGTAACGAAACATACGGGTATTACAACTACGATTTTAACATGCTCAATTACCTGGAGTATGCCCATGATAAATACGTGCATTTATACACCGATTACCATCTGAACGGCTTTTTCTTTAACAGGATGCCATTGCTTAAAAACCTGGGCTTACGCGAAGTGTTTTCAGCCAAGGCGATGTATGGTTCACTGAGTGACAAACAATATGAAACGATAGAATTACCGGCAAGCGTTCAGGCATTAGACCAGCCATATGTAGAGATAGGGGCGGGATTGGAGAATATTATCCGCTTGTTTCGTATTGAAGCCATCTGGCGATTAACACCCCACTCAGATATAGGTGCGCCGGAGTTTGGTATAAGGGCTAAGTTTGAGTTGAGTTTGTAGTTTTTAATCTGCGATTATTTTGATGGTAATTGTCAGTCAGGGGGTTAAGATAGCAGAAGAATTGACGTTTAAACAGGAATGCAGAAACGGGCAACCCAACGCCGGAAACCGCTTCATTTTTCATTTCTCACCTCCTTTATACAGTTCTCAGTATTGTCCACGAGTGTACGAAAAGATCTCAAGGTTCACAATTATAGTAATTTGCAAGCTGTAAATCAGCTCTCCT
>JAKSBD010000570.1 GCA_022361295.1 Bacteroidales bacterium | reverse complement strand
GTTACTCGCAGATTTTCAATATAACTTTAAACAACTTCAACAACATCTTAAGCAAAAGCCATCTCATTTGGGGTGGCTTTTTTTGTGGTATTTAAAGACCGATCCCCTGAACCTTACCTTACATATTATGCTTCATGGCTATAGTCTTGTATCTTATGTCTGTTATCTTAAATCTTATAATTTATCATTTCAAGCATGCCTGGAAACGAAAATTATTGTCGAATTCGACTTAATAAGTATTAAACGATAGTCAAAAAACTTCATTACTTTTCAAATTTCAACTATTTTTGCGCTTCCGTTAATGCGGAACAAGTTCTGATTAAGAAATATATAAGTAAAAGATATGGCACAAGAGGACGTTTTTAAAAAACTGGTGGCTCACTGTAAGGAGTACGGTTTTGTTTTTCAATCAAGCGAAATCTATGATGGATTAGGCGCTGTTTATGATTATGCGCAAAATGGTGTAGAATTAAAAAATAACATCAAAAAATACTGGTGGGATGCCATGGTGTTATTGCACGAAAATGTGGTAGGTATTGACTCTGCTATTTTTATGCACCCAACAACCTGGAAAGCTTCGGGTCATGTTGATGCGTTTAACGATCCATTGATTGATAACAAAGACAGTAAAAAGCGTTATCGTGCCGATGTATTGATAGAGGACTTGATTCAAAAGTTCGAAGAGAAAATCAATAAAGAAGTAAAGAAAGCCGAAAAACGCTTTGGCGAGAGCTTTGATAAGCAACAGTTTCTTGAAACAAATCCTCGTGTCCTTTCAAACCAGAAGAAAATTGATGAGGTGCACGCACGCTTTGCCAAGGCTTTAAATGATAATGATCTGGAAGATCTGCGTCAGATTATTGTTGATTACGAAATTGCCTGTCCTATCTCGGGAACAAAAAACTGGACCGATGTACGTCAGTTTAACCTGATGTTCTCAACAGAAATGGGTTCAACAGCCGATGGAGCTCAGCGTATTTTCCTTCGACCAGAAACAGCTCAGGGTATCTTTGTTAACTACCTTAATGTTCAAAAAACAGGTCGTATGAAATTGCCATTTGGTATTGCCCAAATTGGTAAAGCCTTCCGTAACGAAATTGTGGCACGTCAGTTCATCTTCCGTATGCGTGAGTTTGAACAGATGGAAATGCAATTCTTTGTTCGTCCCGGTGAAGAGATGAAATGGTTTGAATACTGGAAAGATGCTCGTTTACGCTGGCACAAATCATTGGGAATGGGTGAGGAGAAGTATCGTTACCACGACCATGAGAAGTTAGCTCATTATGCCAATGCAGCTACCGATATTGAATTCAAAATGCCATTCGGTTTTAAAGAAGTGGAAGGCATCCACTCGCGTACCGACTTTGATTTAACGCAGCACCAGGAGTTTTCAGGTAAGAAGATTCAATACTTCGATCCAGAGTTAAATAAAAGCTATGTGCCTTATGTAGTTGAAACATCAATTGGTGTTGACCGCATGTTCTTAAGTATTATGGCAGGTGCTTATAATGAAGAAGTAGTTGAAGGAAAAGACGGCAAGAAAGAAACCCGTGTAGTATTGAATTTACCTCCTGTATTAGCGCCAATCAAACTGGCTGTAATGCCATTGGTGAAAAAAGATGGTTTGCCAGAGAAAGCACGAGCTATTATCGATGAGCTGAAGTTTGATTTCAACTGTCAGTACGATGAGAAAGATAGTATTGGTAAACGCTATCGTCGTCAGGATGCCATTGGTACACCTTTCTGCGTAACCGTTGACCACCAGGCACTGGAAGATGATACAGTTACCATCCGTTACCGTGATACGATGGAGCAGGAGCGTGTTAAAATATCAGATCTGCAAGGTATTATCAGTAAAAAGGTAAGCATGCGCGAAGCATTTAAGAATTTGTAGGAATAACAAATGAAACAGATGGCCCGGTTGAGTAATCAACCGGGCTTTTTTAAACAAGTCAGTTCTGTTTTTTCTTTTTCTTCTTGGCTTTTTCCTCTTCTTTAGCTTTCTCTTCCTCCTGTTGCTTCTTCCATTCTTCAACAGTAGTATATTTTGGCACATCCGGGTTACCATCTCTGTAGCCGTCTTTGAATTCAGGATATTCTTCATGACCGCTTCCGGATATTTCAATGCTTTTGCAACTTGTAATAGTGATGACTAGTACGAGGAATGCGGCAATACTAAGCTTCTTCATAACAAATGGTTTAGGTTATTTACCCAAAGGTAATAAAATCATGCAGAAGAATACTATCAGCGCTTTGTGATCATTTTAAGTGATTTAATCAGGAGTTAAAACTGCGTAGGTACGCAATTATTTTTCCGTACGTACGGAATTTTTACTCCGTACATACGGAAAATTTACTGCGTTAGCATGCGTTTATTATCATACTCTTCAAGCACTGTAAACCTGCTGTTTTTTGCTGCTACATCTGTACATGAAACTTCTCCGGAAACTGCGATGGTATAGCCTCTGTTTCTTCATTCATCAGTTGTCTCAGGTCGCGCTCAATGCCTCTGGCAATCGTTGAAATTGGCACATCATTGGCCGAGCCTTCAAAAGGATTTTCACCAACGGTTCCAATGCGCATCATGGTATGAAATATCCAGGAAACAACTCCGCAAAAAGGAACGGCCAACCATACAAAATAAGTATCTGCCACGGGGAAATGAATCTGTACTTTCTGAGCAATGGATTCAAATTCTGAAACCAAGGCCAGGGGTAACATCAGCAGGAAGAGCCATACGAAATGATGAGACAGAGTGGCATATTGACGCGGGTACGGAAAATTCTTAATACGTTCAGACTTGCCTTGCAAATCAAACATCTCGCTCAGCTTATTTTCAAGGTTCAAAAAGGCAAACTCCCAAATTATCTTCTTTTCCTTCAGGTCTTTTAAATGGTTAGATTGTAAGTAAAGTAAAGCTGCAGCCTTATTGTCTTTACTCATCACATAACTGTGTTCCTCGGGACTCAGATAGAGTAACAGATCATCGTTTAAAGATGTTACCCGCTCAGGAATATAAGCAATGCGCGACCATTCACGATTGGTTCTATGTTTTTCGAATACCTCCCATTTTTTAGTTTGGCGCATGGCATGTCGCAGGGCTGTTAACCACGCTATATGGCGATATACCAATTGTTGTTTGTGTTTAGTGAGCTCATCACCTGTCATAGGTTGTATTGCATACTCGTTACTCAGCATGGCCTGAATCATCATGCCCCAGCTGCGCGAGGTATTAACAATACCGCCCCATATTTTACGAGCCTCCCAGATGCGTCCATAGGCCGCATTGTTTTGAAAACCGACAATAAATGCAACAGCAGTACCCACAAGAGCTATAGCCGTCCAGGGCATATCAATAAATACAAAACCTAAGACCTCATATAAAAAGGTAATAACAAAGGCATAAACAACGAAGAACAACGATTCGCCCCTTGTCCAAAGGACCATGTCTTTGAGTGAATAACGAGTTTTGGTAAGCATCTCTTTTATTTTTCCGGTTACATAAAGTAGTAACAAACATCAGATTAAGATGTTGACTATCGTCAAAAAGTATGCTTAAAGTGTAACGCCTGACTAGACGTTCAAACCCAGGTCGTGAAGCATTCTGTTGAATTCCTCAAATGGCCTGGCCTTTAAAACTAATTGTTCCTTTGTTACGGGATGCAACAATTCTAATTGCTGAGCATGTAATAGCATGGTAGTCATATTCCATCGCTCTTTAAACAAGCGGTTTTGTTTATTACAGCCATGAGGCCTGTCACCAATAATCGGATGCCTGAGATGGTTCAGGTGTTTGCGTATCTGGTGCACACGCCCTGTTTTTGGACAGACCTCAATCAATGAATAACGCGATGTACTGAACTTACCAAAAGGAATGGGTAACTCACTTCGTTTAATTGTTTTAAATTGGGTGATGGCATCCTGCGTTTTGCCCCGGTCGTTGGTCAGGGCATAATCAAGCTCTATGCT
>JAKSBD010000707.1 GCA_022361295.1 Bacteroidales bacterium | reverse complement strand
GGAACATTAACGCCAAAAAGCTCTTTATAGTCCTCTTCATATATTTCAAGAGCATTTCGATAGGCAATAAACGCATCATTGGTATTACCGGCTGCCTCATAAATTAATCCCATCATACAATGTGCAAAGGCATCACGAGCATACTTATTCTTGTTCTTTTTGTACTTGTCGTTGAGTTGCTGCAATACAATATTTACCCGTCGACACTCAACCAGTGCGCCCTCATAATCTTTCAGGTAGATGTAGTTTAAGGCCTTATAAAAATGAATCAGTACAGATTCAAAATCCTCTGGGCGGTATGGTTTAACCATCGGGTTAGTTATCAGGGCTAAAGCTTCGTTCCCAAATGATTTACTATAATCCTCGGCATAATAATCTGCCTGGTTGAAGTAACTGTTACTTAGTTCGTACTGCCCGTTCATAAAGGACACTACGCCACGGTTACAAAAATAGAGGAAGCGATTTTTTCCCTCGGCACCTTTATTATCACTGGCTAAAACTTTATCGGCAGCTTCAAATTGTCCTGAAGAAATAAGACTTTGGAGCTTGATGTTTTGCTCGTAGTATGTGGCACATCCAAATAAGGTGATGGCAAATAACAGAGAGAGGACTTTAACTTTCATAGGTCGATAAAGAGAGGTGATTTAGGATTTACCAGTTTAATTTTGCTTACATAATGGTCAGAGATTTATTCCTTTAATTAATCTCTAACCATTAATTTATAAGCTCTAAGAATTAATCATTAACCATTATTTGTTGATGTACTTCTTAATTTCTTTATCTCCAATCCAAACAATTTCATTGGTTTCAAGATTCGAAAGCTCCATATTAATCTTATAGAAATTAACACGTTCTTTCTTGTAAGTATCAACAATAGAATTGATATCACCATTAAGCATAAAATCGGCACCAAGCTCTTTACCCCATGCTTTGGCTGTCTCCATGCTGGCAAATTCCTGTTGAGCAGCTCTTTCACGACGTAATTCTTCACGTTTATCTCCTGCCTGAACCAATCGGACACGTCCACTGTTTATAAATGCTCTTTCAACATCTTTAACGAATGTTTCTGCACTTATGTGTTCATGTGATTTGTTGTAAACCAAACCAACCACTACAACAGGCTTTTGTCCACTGTTATCTTCCTGATGGTTACCAATCCAAGCGCCTCCCAAAACCTGGTTAACCATTTCCTCAGCTACCAGTCTTGAGTCGGTGTCATTCCACCTTCCGCTTAAGTCAATTGTTTCCTTTGTGTCAACACGTTCAACAGAGTGGGTTGCACACCCGGTAAGTAGGCTTGCAGTTAGTGCAATGGCTATTACGACTAGAAAATTTCGTTTCATAAGTAATAAGTTTAGAATTATGATTATTTAAAATTATTGTCCGTTGTCACGTAATCAAAAAACATTCCAAAAACAGGCTATAGAGCTGCTATCTGTGATTTTAATTGGTCATATAATTTGTCTGTAACAGGAACAAGTGGCAGACGCACTTGGTTGTCAATAACTTGTTGTAAATGCAAGACCGCTTTAATTCCTGCCGGATTTCCTTCGGCAAATATATTATTTATGATGTCGGTTAAACTGTAATGAATCTGACGTGCCAACTCCAGGTTATTGTCTTTTGCTGCTTTAACCAAATTACTGAATTCTGCCGGGTAGGCGTTGGCAATAACCGAAATAACACCATCACCACCCAGGGCAATAAGCGGTAAGGTGCCTGAATCATCGCCTGATAATACCAGAAAATCATTGGGTTTGTGCTTAATAAGGTCCATTATTTGATCCTGATTACCCGAAGCTTCTTTAACAGCTATAATGTTGTCAAAATCATTTGCCAGGCGTATGGTTGTTTTAGCATTTAAATTACATCCTGTTCTTGAAGGCACATTATATAGAATAAGGGGAACCGGAGAAATTTCTGATATTGCCTTGTAGTGCTGATATAAACCCGACTGATTAGGTTTATTATAAAAAGGCGTAACAGTTAATATGGCATCAATACCGTCAAAATCGGTTCGGTTAATTGTTTCAATCAGTTGAGCCGTATTGTTGTCGCCCATGCCTAATACAATAGGAATACGGCCTGCATTCGTATCTTTTATGGTTCTTACAACTTCAAGTTTTTCTTTGCCGGTCAGTGTCGCCGTTTCTGCAGTTGTGCCCAGTGCCACCAGGAAGTCAATGCCTTTGTCAATTACATTATTTACAAGCCTGCTCAGAGCTGTGTGGTCAACTTCTTTTTGTTGATTAAAGGGGGTGATAAGTGCTACACCTGTGCCACTTAGTTGTTTTGGAGATATCATGTTGGGGTTTTAGTTATTGTTGAGTAGTTTAAGATAGTGAATGATCTGTTTCTTGAGCTCTGCAATACCTTTGTTGTCATTTAACTCAATCATAAAATCGTATAAGTCGTTATCCAACCCTGCTTTACCCGCTTTAAACTCTGCTTTGGACAATTGCCCCAGATAATCTACGGCAAAAGGTTGCTTGTTGACTAATACAAACAAAAGGTTAAAGGGTTTGTCAATAAAAGACTGGATTGCTTCCTTTTTGATACTATAGAAGAAACTAAAATCGCCGCGACAGGCAAATGTAAAGGTGTTGTCACCGATATAATTGTCATCGCGCTTTTTTTGGTCTATAAATCCTAAAGCTTCTGAAGTAATGTTTTCTTCCTTCAGTTCTTTTATCAACTCTTTAACGATTTGATGGTTGGCCTCCTTGGTAGCATCATAAATAATGCCGGCTGTTGAGGCGGTCCTAAGATTATGAAGCCGTTTTTTGCGAGGTTCTTTTTTAAGCTGATTATCCAGCTTATATAAGGCTATTTTTTCTCTTATTTTAGTTATGAAGTTACTCATTTAGTGCTACAATTATTGTGTGTCGGTTTAGTCTATCATTTGTTTGAACTCCTCTTCTGAAATAATATTGACATTAAGCTTTTCAGCTTTCGCCAGTTTACTTGGACCAATTTTATCGCCGGCTACAAGATAATTTGTTTTTGAAGAAACACCACTAAGGTTCTTGCCGCCATTCTTTTCAATAAGACCTTTTAACTCATCACGCGAGAAGCTGGCAAAACTGCCGCTGACTACAAATGAGAGTCCTTCCAGTTTAGTGGAATGTTGCGATTGCTCTTCTTCAGATAACTGGAACTGAAGACCAATGTTTTTAAGCCTCTCTATCAGCAGAATATTTTCATCATGGCTGAAATATTCAGTCACACTCTGCGCAATGCGATCTCCAATTTCATCTACTTCAATCAATTGCTCTTGTGTAGCTGCCATGAGGCTATCAATATTTTTAAAGGCAGATGCTAACTTTTTTGCTACTGTTTCTCCAACATAGCGGATACCCAGGGCAAATAAAACTCTTGCAAAGATCACCTGTTTCGATGCTTCCAGACCTTCGAGTATGTTGTTGGCAGATTTATCTCCCATTCGCTCTAATCCCGATAATTGCATAGGGTGAAGCTCATATAAATCGGCAACATTCTTAACAAAGTCGTTTTGGTATAAGAGGTCAATTGTTTCGATACCCAATCCATCTATATTCATGGCCTTACGGGCTATAAAATGCTCAATGCGACCTTTTACCTGTGGAGGACAAGTTGCAGCATTGGGACAATAATGCGCAGCTTCTCCCTCAATGCGAATTAATGACGTACCACATTCAGGACAGGTATCCAAAAAGGTAATTTTGGTGGCTGAAGCCTCACGAACATCGGTGTCAACACCAACAATTTTAGGTATAATTTCCCCACCTTTTTCCACATACACCATATCGCCTTGATGTAAATCAAGTGTATTAATAATATCGGCGTTGTGCAGTGAAGCACGCTGAACGGTTGTTCCGGCCAGGAAAACAGGTTCAAGGTTAGCTACCGGTGTTACAGCGCCGGTTCGGCCAACCTGAAAAGTCACTTCATTTAGTTTGGTATAGCCTTGTTCGGCTTTAAACTTATAGGATATAGCCCAGCGAGGTGATTTGGCTGTGAAACCAAGACTACGTTGCTGTTCAAT
>JAKSBD010000733.1 GCA_022361295.1 Bacteroidales bacterium | reverse complement strand
GGCAACATCGCCCAATGAGCTTATGTTCCACCCACTAATATCCTGATTAAAGCTTTGGGCATTATAAAACATTTGACTGATCTGCTCTACCGACGCCGTATTCCAGTTTAATGGTTGGCCGCCATTATTAAAGCCGGTGGCATTTTTAAACATGGCTTGCAAGTTTCTTATACTGCTTACATTCCAATTGCTAACATCCTGATTAAATGCTGTTGCTCCTTCAAACATACTTACAAGCGATTCGGCCCCATCAAGATTCCACGTTACGGGCTGGTTAAAGGCAGTGGCATTCATAAAAACCTTGTCTATATCACTTACTGAATTAAATGTCCAGTTTAAAGGCTTATCACCATTATTAAATTTTTTGGCATTTTGAAACATACCTTCCAATGTTGTAACATTGTTTACATTCCAACCGCTAACATTTTGGTTAAAGTTTTCGGCTCTCATAAACATACGGGTCATGTCTTCAAAATTGGCGGTATTGTTACCCCAATCTAATGGCTGACCGCCATTGTTAAAGGCTGTGGCGTTATAAAACATAAAGCTAACATCCTTAATATTACTCACATTCCAATGTGATATATCAGCATTGATATCTTCACAATCTTGGAACATCCTGTTTAAGCTTGTGGCATTGGTTAAATCAGGTGCACCAGAGGCATTTAATTGTAACTTGCTTGCACCCAAAAATGCCTCTTCCATTGTAGACCATTGAATTGCTCCCCATTGTTCAATGGTTAATAAATCGTCTTGCTGCTCTGAAGCTAATTCGAATCGTGTAAAATCGCCGCTTAGCTTTATGGTTACTATTTTTCCGGCATACGTGGCATCGTATGTATGGGTTTTTGACATTGTATTATCATAGTTAACAATGCTGCCATCGCCCCAATCAATGGTATAAGTAAGTCCTGCGGAATGAGTATAAATAATATCACCATCCGCTTGAATAACTTTATTGGTAAGCTTCATCTCTACCTTAAGGTCATCAGTAGGAACGCGCCATGTAATTATAAAGGCATCGCTGCATTCTTCACCTGCATCAACAATATCGGTATTGTCATTTGGTGCGGTGCTGTCGCCATCGCCCCAGCCATTGTTTATAAGGTTGGTGCGGGCACTTGCTCCTGAGCAATAGTTTATACCCACGGCACTAAATGCTACATTAACAATATCTCTTGCTGAAGTATTGGCTATACTTGCGTTAACCTGGTTGTTAAAATTACGCAGTAGCTTATCGTAGTTGCTTTTGGTTATGCCGCTGTTATCGAGCATACTTTGTGCATTGGAAAGACTGTTGATGTAAAAGCTGCTTATATCTGCGTTAAACGCACTATTGTTGGCAAACATATATTCCATGTTGTGCACCTGTGCTGTTTTAGCCCCCCAGGTTAGCGGCTGGTTGTTATTGTTATAGCTCATGTCTGATGTATGCCATGAATCTTTTGCAAACATGTATCCCATGTTGCTTACCTTGTCCACATCCCAGTTGTTAAGGTTTTGGTTAAAGGCAAAGGCATCGAAAAACATGGCATACATATTACGTACTTCACTAACGTTCCAGTTTGATATATTGGCGTTAAAGTTTTCGGCCTTCATAAACATGCGTTCCATATGCTCTACACGGTCCACCTCCCAATCAAGGTCAGCGCCACCGTTATTGAAGGCGGCAGCTCCATGAAAAAGGTCGCGCATTTCAGCCACATTGCTTACATCCCAGTTGTTTAAATTGGCATTTAGTGATGCTGCATTGTTAAACATACCACTCATGTCAAGTACCTCTGATAAATCGGGCGCATCGCCGGCTGTTATGTTAAGGTTAGTACATCCGGCAAAGGCATTTGCCATGGTTTGCCATTTAATGGTTCCCCAGCGTTTAATTTGAGTAATATTAGGCGCATCGGCATTGGAGTTGAAATATATTTGTGGAAAATTACCCGATATTTTAATGGTATAACCTCCGGCAGGAGCAGCTTGGGTGTATGTATGCTCAAAGGTATGGCCATCAACAAAATAGTCAACATGACCATCGCCCCAGTTAATAATGAAATCGTAACCTGCCAGCCCATTGGTTGGTATGGTAATGGTTTCGTTGGCTGAGATATTGTCCCACACAAGCTCAAAAACATGGTCGCACAATGGGCCGCCATCGGGTATTGTACCACCTATCCCCCACCCATTATCAATTAAACTTTGACGGTCGTCAACCCCCAGGCAATAGTTAAGTGTTTCGGCAGCAAAAGGCACATCGTTTTTTGCATCACCTGTCTGACGCTTGCGATTCCAGTCAATTAAAAGCATTCCGTAATTAAAAAGGCTAAGGCCCGAGTTACTAAGCATATGTGCGGCTGTAGTCAGGCTATTAACAGGCCAGCGGCCCAAATACTGGTCGAAGTTTTCAGCCTCAGAAAACATGTAATCCATATTGGTAACACTGCTTGTGTTCCAGCCAGTAATATCCTGATTAAAGGCGGTGGCCATGTTAAACATATAGCTCATGTTTTCAACGGTACCAACATCCCAGTTGGTAATGTCGGTATTAAAGTTAGTGGCACCATCAAACATATGGCTCATGTCTTTAACACTATTGAGGTCGCTATCCCATGTTAATGGCTCATTGTTGTTGGTAAAGGCCGTAGCCCCCTGAAACATGCCACTCATATTGGTAATATTGCTTAGGTGCCAGCCATTAAGGTTGGCATTAAAACGGGTACAATCGGCAAACATGTTTTTCGTGCTTGAAACATTTCCTAAATACGGATCATCAATTTGAGAAGGATAGGTCATGTTGGTACATCCTGCAAAGGCATCTTCCATACTTTGCCAGTTGATACTTCCCCATTGGTATATAAAAAGTAGTTTATCGGCCTGACCGTATTGATTGAAGATAATACGCGGAAAGGCATCACCTGATATTTGAACCTGGTATGTTCCAGCGTATGTATATTGATGTTCTACAGTAAGACCTGTTCCGCTATATTCGGCAGGTGTGGTTAAATTATTATCGCCCCATGAAATGTCAAAATTATAATAAAGCGACGGGTCAATAGGCAGGGTAAAGGTTTCGTTGGGTTGAGTAATATTTATTACAAAGGTGAATTTTGGGCTACAGTCGCGCCCGGCATCGGCAATATCGGTGTATTCTTTGGTTACCGGGTCTTCAGTGTTATTTGTGACATCGCCATCGCCCCAAGCTCTGAATATTAGTGCCTCACGTGCATCTCGCCCACGACAATACTGAATGCCTTCTGCACTAAACTCAACAGCATTAATATTATGCACCTGCGCCTGATTATACCATCTAATGAGTAAATCGTCGTAATTAGAAATGCTCATGGCCGTATGGCTAATCATGTTTTGGGCTGTTGTAAGCTTGCTTATATCCCATTCGCCTATGCGAGTGTTAAACTTTGATGCCCCGTTAAACATGTTATCCATATTAGATACGTTTGACAGGTTGGGCTCACTGCCGCTGGTCACCGTTAAATTTTCACAACCATAGAATGCATTTTCGAAGGATGCCCATTGTATGCTTCCCCAATTGTCAACGCTGATAATTTTGTTTCTGTCGCCCGTGTTGTTGAAGTAAATACGGGGGAAATTGCCCATTATTTTAATGGTGTATTCGCCCGGCTGCGCAAAAGTATGTTTAAAGCCACGTGTACCTGTGGTTGATATGTCCGCGTCGTTAAGTACCTCAAAGCTATTTAAATCGTTGCTGGCCCTGTCGCCCCAGTAGATGTTAAAATCATAACCTGTTACACCGGCCGGAACGGGTATTGTGATTTCTTCGTTGGCGGTGGTGGTGCGCCAGGTGGAGATAAAGGCAGCGTCGCAGTTTTTAGAGTCATCGCCACCAAGTACATCTGTCATTGTCTGGTCATTGGCAATAATCCTTTCCCTGGCTTCTTCGGCAAGGCAGTATTGACTATTTCCGCCATGCAAACTGGTATTTGGCTGTAGCTTAGGTTCCCAAAGCGCCAGCATGCGGTCGTAGTGTATGGTTGAAAGATTGGATTTCCGCAGAAAGCGTGAGAAATTCTCTTCCCCTACATTGCTCACATCCCATCCACTAATATCGCAGTCAAAGGCATAAGCATTGCGCAGCATGTTTCTCATATTTTCAACTTTAGACGTGTTCCAGTGAGACAATGAAGCTCCATTGCCATTATTAAAAAGGTG